>NZ_JACSLS010000031.1:0-1087 GCF_018618235.1 Exiguobacterium sp. s26
AGTGAAGTGAAATGGGCAGTGGTGAAAGACAAACTGAGCGGTGAGTTGACGAATAGAGAAATCATGGAGAAACACGGAATCAAAAGTGAATCCCAAATCCACACATGGATGAGATGGTATCGGTCCAATGAAATCTATCGATTCGACCAGCCAATCGGGAAGCAATACACCTACGGACTCGGTCCTGATTCCGCCAGCGAGGATGACAAGAAAGAGCGTCAACTATCTCACCTGAAGACGGAGAACGAAATCTTAAAAAAATTCATGGAGATCGAAAGAGAGTTGAGAAAGAAGTAGCCCTAAAGACTGTAGAGCTCCTGAAGAGGAAATATACGATCACGACGATCCTACGTGTCCTGGACGTGCCACGGGCAACCTATTACCGTTGGGCCAGAGAACCGGTGAAGCACCCTTCGGTGCTAGAGCAAACAATCGTCGCAGTATGTAAGCTTACAAATTATCGATATGGACATCGAAAGATAAAGGCCCTGTTAGAGCAAACCTATGAATTGGCAGCAAACCGGAACACCGTACAGAGAATCATGAAGAAGCACCATCTCCAGTGTCGGATCAAACCCAAACGAAAATGGAAGTCTCAGGGTGAGAGCATCGTCATCGCCCCTGACCTTCTCAAGCGAGACTTCACTGCCAGTAGACCGAATAAGAAGTGGGTGACGGACATCACCTACATCCAATACGGGGGAACGACGAAGTACCTCTCCACGATCATCGACCTATTCAACAATGAGATTGTTGCCTATAAGCTATACGATCATCAACAGACGCCCCTCGTCATCGATACGTTAAGGATGGCGTTGGAGAGTCGGAACAATCCCGAAGGGATCATCATCCATTCAGATCAAGGAAGTGTCTATACATCATATGCCTTTCAAGATTTCGTAAAGAGGAAGCATCTGACGAGCAGCATGTCTCGAAGAGGCAACTGTTGGGATAATGCGGTGATCGAATCGTTTCATTCGAACTTGAAGTCTGAGGAATTCCAGTACGTCAAGTTCAACTCGTTAAGCGACTATGAAGTGCGTGAGCGGGTGAATAATTACTTAACTTACTACAACGAAGAACGTAT
>NZ_JACSLS010000032.1:0-920 GCF_018618235.1 Exiguobacterium sp. s26
AATGATACTAATCGGTCGAGGCTTTGATCTAGTCTAAGGTTTGGATGAATTGATGAGTCTTCAGTTTTGAGAGAACAATCTCTTAAAAAGGAGTTGACATTATGTTAAAATAATGTTAATCTCATATATGTCTGGTGGCGATAGCGAAGCGGCCACACCCGTTCCCATGCCGAACACGGAAGTTAAGCGTTTCAGCGCCGAAAGTAGTTGGGGGTCTCCCCCTGTGAGGATAGGACGCTGCCAGGCATTACATATTTGGAGGATTAGCTCAGCTGGGAGAGCACCTGCCTTACAAGCAGGGGGTCGGCGGTTCGATCCCGTCATCCTCCACCATTACACCTGCCGGTGTAGCTCAGTTGGTAGAGCATCTGACTTGTAATCAGAGGGTCGAGGGTTCGAATCCTTTCGCCGGCACCATTTTTTTAAAATAGTCTACCGCATGAATTATACCTTGCCGGGGTGGCGGAATTGGTAGACGCACAGGACTTAAAATCCTGCGAGGGTTTCCTCGTGCCGGTTCAAGTCCGGCCCTCGGTACCATCTTAATATCCCATGAAAGTTCATTCGTCTCGCACCCTTAGCTCAGCTGGATAGAGCGTTAGACTACGAATCTAAAGGCCGGGAGTTCGAATCTCTCAGGGTGCACCATCTATTTCGGGAAGTAGCTCAGCTTGGTAGAGCACTTGGTTTGGGACCAAGGGGTCGCAGGTTCGAATCCTGTCTTCCCGACCATCATAACTTTTGGGGCCTTAGCTCAGCTGGGAGAGCGCCTGCCTTGCACGCAGGAGGTCAGCGGTTCGATCCCGCTAGGCTCCACCAATTCTTTAAACCGACGAACTTTGAAAACTGAACGATGAGGCAAAAAAAGTTTTACAATGTTTGAATGAAGCGCAAGCTTCGTCATTTTTAAAGAGCTATAT
>NZ_JACSLS010000033.1:0-382 GCF_018618235.1 Exiguobacterium sp. s26
AACAAGGTAGCCGTATCGGAAGGTGCGGCTGGATCACCTCCTTTCTAAGGAAAATGCCCATGTGGCATTGCCCATCGTTCAGTTTTGAGAGACCAAAATCTCTCGACAATCAAAATATGAGGGCCTATAGCTCAGCTGGTTAGAGCGCACGCCTGATAAGCGTGAGGTCGGTGGTTCGAGTCCACTTAGGCCCACCATTTTTTTGAGAATTCCAATACGGGGCCTTAGCTCAGCTGGGAGAGCGCCTGCCTTGCACGCAGGAGGTCAGCGGTTCGATCCCGCTAGGCTCCACTTTGTTCCTTGAAAACTGAAGATTCATCAAGACATCAAACCAATTATTTCACATATGGTCCGTGAGGACCGTGTGTCTTAGACGCTAGAT
>NZ_JACSLS010000034.1:0-215 GCF_018618235.1 Exiguobacterium sp. s26
GACCCCCAACTACTTTCGGCGCTGAAGCGCTTAACTTCCGTGTTCGGCATGGGAACGGGTGTGGCCGCTTCGCTATCGCCACCAGACAAGTATTATATTAACATTATTTAGTCATAACGTCAATATTTTTTAAGAGATTGTTCTCTCAAAACTGAAGACTCATCAATTCATCCAAACCTTAGACTAGATCAAAGCCTCGACCGATTAGTATCATT
>NZ_JACSLS010000005.1:0-284871 GCF_018618235.1 Exiguobacterium sp. s26
CCGCCAGCGTTCGTCCTGAGCCAGGATCAAACTCTCCAAAGAATTTGATATAGCTCTTTAAAAATGACGAAGCTTGCGCTTCATTCAAAAATTGTAAAACTTTTTTTGCCTCATCGTTCAGTTTTCAAAGTTCGTCAGTTTAAATGGTGGGCCTAAGTGGACTCGAACCACCGACCTCACGCTTATCAGGCGTGCGCTCTAACCGGCTGAGCTATAGGCCCATAATAAAAATGGTGCACCCTGAGAGATTCGAACTCCCGGCCTTTAGATTCGTAGTCTAACGCTCTATCCAGCTGAGCTAAGGGTGCATATTGGTGCGGTCGAGAGGACTTGAACCTCCACGGTGTTAACCACCACTAGGCCCTCAACCTAGCGCGTCTACCGATTCCGCCACGACCGCAGCGTATTAAGGTGTTACGAGGGATAAAAAATGGTGAGTCATGCAGGGCTCGAACCTGCGACCCTCTGATTAAAAGTCAGATGCTCTACCAACTGAGCTAATGACTCAAATTATAAGCTGGGCCGGAAGGGATCGAACCTTCGCATGTCGGAATCAAAATCCGATGCCTTACCACTTGGCTACGGCCCAACGTAAATGGCGGTCTTGACGGGATTTGAACCCGCGATCTCCTGCGTGACAGGCAGGCATGTTAACCCCTACACCACAAGACCGTTATACGTGCTTAAATTTGAAATGGTGGAGGATGACGGGATCGAACCGCCGACCCCCTGCTTGTAAGGCAGGTGCTCTCCCAGCTGAGCTAATCCTCCGTGTGATGGTGACCCGTACGGGATTCGAACCCGTGTTACCGCCGTGAAAGGGCGGTGTCTTAACCGCTTGACCAACGGGCCAGATGTATGTGTTTTCTAAAATTAAGTGGCGGAGACGGAGGGATTCGAACCCTCGCACCGGTTTCCCAGCCTACTCCCTTAGCAGGGGAGCCCCTTATAGCCTCTTGGGTACGTCTCCAAAATAAAATGGCTCCGCAAGTAGGATTTGAACCTACGACCTACCGGTTAACAGCCGGTTGCTCTACCACTGAGCTATTGCGGAACGTTGCTTGAATTTATCGAAGTAACGATTTAAATTGTAACCGCAAACCAGAAACCTGTCAATCACTTTTTTAGAAAAGCTTTAATATTCCATGTCGTCTCTCGGCGACTTCTATAAGATAGCACGGGCAGAAAAGACCGTCAACACTTTTTTATAAAAAAACCCGAGCAAAATAAAAAACATTTTGCCCGGTACTAGTTCCTTCTTATTTAAGGCTTCGGCTCCAACATCGTGAGACTAATCCGTCCACGATTGGCGTCCACTTGTTCGATCCATACGGTGACGATATCACCGACTGCGACGACATCAAGCGGATGCTTGACGTAGCGATTCGACAATTTCGAAATATGGACGAGTCCATCTTGCTTCACCCCGATATCAACGAACGCCCCAAAGTCGATGACGTTTCGCACCGTCCCTTGGAACTCCATCCCCACTTGAAGGTCCTCCAAGTTCATAACGTCGGTCCGAAGCAATGGTTTCTGAATATCTTCGCGCGGGTCACGTCCAGGCTTCGCGAGCGACTTCAAGATATCTTCGACTGTCGGTAATCCGGCATCTAGCTTCTCACTTAGCACTTTGGCATCGACCGTCTTTAATCGTTCCCGCAGTTCGGCCGTGCCTACCGCTTGCTTCGAAACACCGAGTTCCTTCAATAGAGAGAGTGTCAATTTATAGCTCTCTGGATGAATCTCCGTCTGGTCGAGCACATCACTCCCATTCGTGATCCGTAAAAAGCCGGCTGCTTGTTCATACGCCTTCGCTCCAAGACGTGGTACTTTCTTGATTTCTTTCCGTGTATCAAACCGGCCGAACTCGTCACGATACGCGACAATATTTTTAGCCGTCGTCTTATTCAATCCGGATACATACGTGAGCAGTGACTCCGAAGCCCGGTTCACATCGACGCCGACCATGTTGACGACACTCTCGACAACGAACTCGAGCGACCCTTTCAACTTGTTCTGACTGACGTCATGCTGATATTGCCCGACCCCGACAGACTGCGGATCGACTTTGACGAGTTCCGCCATCGCGTCTTGAATGCGTCGAGCAATCGAGACGGCCGAACGTTCTTCCACTTTCAATTCCGGGAACTCTGATCGGGCAATTTCTGAAGCCGAATAGACACTCGCCCCCGCCTCGTTGACGATGGCATAGGCTATCTCGCGTTCCGCCTTCTTTAGCCAGTTCGATACGAACTGTTCCGTCTCACGGGATGCGGTCCCATTCCCGATGACGATAACCGAGATTGGATAACGTTTCACGAGTGACGCCAACACTTTCTCTGAGCCCGCGACATCGTGTTTCGGTGCCGTCGGATAGAAGACACCGACCTCTTCGACTTTTCCGATTTCATTGACGACGGCCCATTTACAACCTGTGCGATAGGCTGGGTCAATTCCTAGGACGACGACCTCACGAAGCGGTGGTTGCATGTAGAGCTGTTTCAAGTTTTTTGAGAACACGTCGATTGCCTGTTCTTCAGCCGTCTCAGTCAACTCGCTCCGGACCTCGCGTTCGATGGCCGGGAACACCGACTTCTTGAAGGCGTCCTTCACGGCGAGCGTAACGAGTTCACGTTTCTCCGTCGGCAAGCGGTCAAACTTGCCGAGCGCTTGTCGCATGAAACCCGTCTCGTCGAAGACGATCTTCACTTGCAACACATCCGTGCGCTCTCCACGGTTCAAGGCGAGGATTCGGTGTGGGACGATTCCTGCGATTTTCTCTTCATATTCATAATACTGGGCGAACACTTCTTTCTCATCTTCCGCCTGCTTTTTCTTCTGTGAACGAAGGAGCGCCTCTTTCCGGACTCGTGTACGGAGTGATTGTCGAAGCGTCGCCACTTCGCCCCACTCCTCCCCGATAATCGATTGGACGAACGGAAGTGCTTCTTCAAGCGAGAGGTCCCCTGCTAACGACTGCGCTTCGGTCACCGAATATGGTGTTGGTTGACGATACCAGTCAGCGAGCGGTTGGAGCCCTTTCTCCCGACCTTGTTCGGCTTTCGTCCGTCGTTTCGGACGATACGGAAGGTAGATGTCATCGACTTGTTGCAGGCTCGTCGCCGTTTCAAGCGCACGGGTCAACTCTGGTGTCGCCTTCTCGAGTTCTTCGAGTTTGGCGAGGACGTCCGTCTTACGTTTGTGCAAACTCTCTTCATATTGTAAGGCATCGAGAATGGCTTTGATTTCCACTTCATCGAGATTACCGGTCATTTCTTTACGGTACCGGGCCATGAACGGAATCGTCGCTCCGTCCGCGGCAAGTTGTTGCACCGTCTCGACTTGACTCGTCTTCAACTTCAAATCTTTTGCGACTTTCGTAATCAATCGAATCACTTCCTTTTCTCTTCTCTCTTGAAGTGTAGCAAACTCACACGTAGACGACAAAAAAACGATGACCGTTTAGTCATCGTTTGAGAATACTTCGTTGAGCGGGACTTTGATGGCCTCGCGTAGTTTCTCGAGCGCACGACGCTGCAAGCGCGATACGTGCATCTGTGAAATCCCGAGGAGCTCACCCGTCTCTTTTTGGCTCATGTTTTTATAATAAGCACATTCAAGAATCGCCTGTTCCCGTTCATTCAACACGCTGAACGCTTTTTCAAGGATGAGGCGCTGGTCGACCGATTCGTAACCACGTTCTTGACTCCCGACGAGGTCGAGGAGCGTGACGGTCGAACCTTCGTTGTCCGCTTCGATTGAGCTGTCGACGGAAAGGGCTTGGTAGCTCTTACCCATCTCGAGCGTTTCGAGAATCTCTTCATCGGAAACACCAAGGTGATCGGCAATCTCATCGATGCGTGGTGAACGTTGCAATTCGGTCGTTAACTCTTCGACCGTCTTCTTGATTTTCGGTCCGAGCTCTTTAATCCGGCGTGGAACGTGGACGCTCCACGTCTTGTCACGGATGAAACGCTTGATTTCACCAATAATCGTCGGAACGGCAAACGACTCGAAACTGCGTCCAAACTCAGGGTCGAAACGACGAAGGGCAGCGAGAAGTCCGATCATGCCGACTTGAACGAGGTCGTCATGAATGGCCCGGCCTCGCGAAAACTTTCGTGCAAGCGCCTCAACGAGGTCCGAGTATCGGTTGATGAGGAGCATTTGGACTTCTTCATTTTGATCGTCCTGTTGATAACGCTCGATCCACTCTAATACTTCATCATCACTGTGATGGCGTTGTTGAGATTTTGCTGGCACTCTGATCCACCTCGTCCCTGTTAAGGAGTTTCGTCATCGTCACCTTGACACCATTGTCCTTGTTGATCGAGACGTCATCCATTAAGGCTTCAATGAGGAAAAGACCGAGTCCTCCTTCGTGAAGCGATTCGATTTCAGCCGTCTCTTCGACTGGCGCCGCTTGGCGTTTCACGTCGTCGGCAAATGTTTTGCCCGAGTCCTCGATCGTCATTTCGAGACGATCTTCATAGACGCCGCACGTGAGCTTCACTTCACCCTCTTGATCTTCATAGGCATGTTGAACAGCATTGCCACAGGCTTCCGAGACCGCGATTTTAATATCCTCGATCTCGTCGTACGTATATCCCATACGGTTAGCGATTCCTGAGACGACTAAACGGACCACACCGACATACTCCGGTTTGGCCGGGAACGTCATCACCGTCTGTTCGATGTTACTCATTGCGTGCCACCTCTTACGTTTGTATTGATTGAAAGCAACTTGTGCAGTCCTGTCAATTCAAAGAGACGGTTGACGCGGTCGGTGACGCCGACGAGCGACAACTCTTTCTCATTACGTTTGGCTATTTTAAGGGCACCGACAAATACGCCGAGTCCAGTTGAATCCATATAGTCCACTTCATCCAAATGAACGGTAACATCTTGTTCCGTAATAGCCGGGTGCAAGACTTCCTTCAATTTTGGTGCGGTATATGTATCCACTTCTCCGGATACGTAAAGGTGTAATTGGTCTCCAATGACTTGCTCGCGAATCGCTAAATCCATCGTATATTCCCTCCTAATGTGCGTACAGAAAAATTGAGTACGATTAAACTAAATTCCCGTTTTACAGAATTCTAAACTATTTTTTGAAGATTTTTTTGAAAAAAAACCGATACCCATGTATCGGTTTCTTTATATGTAAGCTAGAGAGGGATTAATCCCAGACTAATCTCTAGCGCTCGGTCAACTTTGTGCATCGTCTCATCATCGAGATGAGTGACTTTATCTGTCAGACGACGCTTATCAATCGTTCGAATCTGTTCAAGCAAAATCACGGAATCTCGTTCGAGACCATGTTTGACTTGATATACCTCTACATGAGTCGGCAGTTTTGCTTTCTGGATCTGAGCCGTAATCGCAGCGACAATGACGGTCGGGCTAAAGCGATTGCCGATATCGTTTTGAATGACGAGAACCGGACGAACTCCACCTTGCTCTGAACCGACTACGGGCGACAGATTCGCATAAAACACGTCACCACGCTTTACGATCACTCCGCTCACACCCCGCTTACTTGACGTAAGAGAGCATGTTCGGCTTCCGTCTCAATCATCAGCATCTCTTCTGCCATATTCAAATTAAACGCGGCCATCTCTTGATAGCCCCTCGCCAATTCTTCGCGCAGTGTTTGTTGTCGATCAGCAATTTCTTTAGACAAGTACGTCACTACATCGTTCAATGACAATGATTCACGATCTTTCATCGAAATCGGACCCACATGTTGCGAGAACCGATCTGGAACGGACGCTAAAGCACCCGCAGTTCGCTGTTTCAACATCTTACACCTCCAGAATCGTTTCAATGACTGGCGGAAATCTTCCCGCGTTCTTTACCAATATAACACGCGAGTTTGGGAAAATATAGAGGATTCCCGAAAGAATTCAGATAATTTCACACGTTTTCCGCTTTACACATAACGTCGTGGGAGGCGGCTCGTCAATTGACAGACGACCTCGTAGTTGATTGTCTCGAGATGCGTGGCCAGTTCATCAATCGCGACCGGTCCACCGATGAGCGTGACGACCGTCCCGACCGGAACTGACTCGGGAAGCCTCACCATGAAGCGGTCCATACAGACACGACCGACAATCGGACAACGGTGACCGTTTACGTCGACTTTGAATCCGCTCGCTTTACGAATCCAACCGTCGGCATATCCGACCGGCACCGTACCGATCCACTCATCCTCAGTCGTCGTATACGTCGCCCCGTAGCTGATCGTCTGTCCGGGCGCGAGTTGCTTCACTTGCATGAGCTTGCTCTTCAACGTGAAGGCAGGGCGTAAGAATGAATAGAAGGAAGCCATCTCGGCTGACGGATACAATCCATACAGCGCGATGCCGACCCGGACCAAGTTATACGGCACATCAAGTCCCGCCATACGGATGGCCCCGGCCGAGTTCGATGTGTGAATGTAACGGAATCGTGAATGGAGACCATCCATCAATTGAGCGAACCGCTCCTGTTGCTCATAATACAGCTGGCTGTCCGGCTCATCCGCCGTCGCGAAATGCGTATAGATACCTTCCACAACGAAGCGGTCATCGACCGCCTCGAGCAGCGCATCGAGTTCAGTGCGAGTCCGTAGACCGAGACGCCCCATCCCAGTATCAACTTTCACATGGACGGTGAGCGGTCGGTCAGATAAATAGCTGCTCGCCTCGCGCAACCAGTCGGCTGAAAAGACAGATAACGTCACATCATGCTCGGCCGCGACGCCTGCAAATTCTGGAAACTGGGCTTCCATAACGAGAATCGGTGCTTCAATCCCAGCCTCTCGGAGCTCGATGGCTTCTTCGAGCAAAGCCACGCCGAGCATCGTCGCTCCGTTGGCGAGCGCGATGTTCGCCACTTCGACAGCTCCATGTCCGTAAGCGTTCGCTTTGACGACGGCCATGAGCGCTTGCGGGATCCGTTTTTTGATTTCGATTACGTTATGTTTGATCGCCGCCCGATCAATTTCAATCCAACTTGGACGAAACATCATGATCCCCCTCTTCAATGATAACTTGTGCCACGGCGTACTGTTCGCTGTGGCTGATACTCATATGAATCCGGCCCGAGAACGGCGCCGTCATATGCGGTCGCCCGGCCTCGTCCGGTAAGATTTCGATTTGTTGCCACGACAGGCCCCGAGCAATCCCGGTCCCGACCGCTTTGGCATACGCTTCTTTCGCCGCGAACCGTCCAGCGACGAATTCGATGCGGCGTTGCTCTGGATAGGCGTCCGCGAGCGCCCGTTCGGCCTCGGTCAATAGACGCGCGACGAAACGGTCATTCTTGATCGAGCGGGCAATCCGCTCGAGCTCGACGATATCGATTCCGATTCCCACAATCACAGGACACTCGCTCCTTTCCTTTTTCACTCGTTTCCTTATACAATTAAAGAAAGAGGTGATGCTATGTTTAGTCGTACTGAGAATGTTCAAACGTTCGTCCGAGCGTATCCGCTCGTAACGCTGTTCATTGTAATCCAACTGCTCGTGTTTGTCATCGATTCTTTGGTACCTGACCTTCGAATCGTCGCACTTGGTGGGTCGTTCCATCTCGCGCTCGCCCAAGGGGAATGGTACCGTCTTTTGACGGCCAACTTCATCCATTTAGGGCTCGGTCATCTGCTGTTCAACTCGTTCGCTTTGATTATCTTCGGTCCTGCCATGGAACGCATGGTCGGTCATATCAAATTCGCCGTGTTTTATCTCGTCGCCGGTGTCGTTGCCAACTTGCTGACGTTCTTCACGGTAAGTGAACTGTTCTACCTGCAGGCCGGTGCGTCAGGTGCGATTTTAGCGATTCTCGGCTTCTATGTGTACATCGGTCGGTTCCGCCGGACGCTCATCTATAGCCAGGACGCGCGACTCGTCTATATTTTCGTCGCCATCAGTGCCGTGTTCACGCTCATCGGGGCGAACGTGTCGCTCTGGGGACATGTGTACGGCTTCCTTGCCGGGTTCTTGCTCGCGATTCCGCTTTCCCGGTTCGCGGTCCCGTACTCGCGCCCGCTCCGTTACGGGAAGTACAAACCTCGCAAGTATTCGCCGCCCATCATTCATACGGGTGAAGGCAAATGGATTTTCTACGTGATCGTCGGACTGGCCGTGTTCGGTCTGTTCGCCCGCTTTTTATGATAGTAATAAAGAGAGGATTCGCCAAAGCGGCGAATCCTCTCTTTTGGGTTAGGCGAGCAGCGTGAGCATGAGCGCTTTTTGCGCATGTAAGCGATTCTCAGCTTGATCGAATACGACCGATTGCGGACCGTCGATGACGTCGGCCGTCACTTCTTCGCCGCGATGGGCCGGGAGGCAGTGCAGGAAAATCGCCTCCGACTTCGCTCGTTGCATGAGCGAAGCATCGACTTGGAACGTTGCGAACTGCGTCAACCGTTCTGCTGCTTCCGCTTCTTGTCCCATGCTCGCGAATACATCTGTGTAAATGACGTCCGCACCCGAGGCAGCAGCAATCGGGTCTTGCCATAAGGCAACGCTGCCCCCTGTCGTCGCAGCCAGCTCGTTCGCCCGTTCGAAAATGTCAGTCTCGACCGTATACGTTTCCGGCGAGGCGATGCGGATATGCATCCCGCTGAGTGCGCCCCCGATCATGAGCGAGTGGGCCATATTGTTCCCGTCGCCGATGTACGTCAACGTCTTCCCTGTTCTCGTGCCGAACACTTCCTCGACCGTCAACAAGTCGGCAAGCACTTGGCACGGGTGATGGGAATCGGTCAATCCGTTGATGATTGGAATCGAGCCTGCCGAAGCGAGCGTCTCGACCGTCTCGTGGGCATACGTCCGAATCATGAGCGCGTCGACATAGCGGCTCATGACTTGAATCGTATCCGTCAGTGGTTCCCCGCGTCCAATCTGTAAATCACTGCTGCTCAAGAACAACGGATAACCGCCGAGTTCGACGACACCGACCTCGAACGACATCCGGGTGCGGGTCGAGGCCTTCTCGAACAAGAGCGCCACTTTCTTGCCGGCGAGCGCCGACTGGAACGCTTCCGGTTGTCGTTTCACCTCGGCCGCCAGTGCAAGCAAGTCGTCGAGGGCGGACGGCGTCAGCTCCTCGAGTGTCAGTAGATGATTGATCGTTTTCGTCGTCATAATGGTAGTCCCTCTCCTGTCTGCATCGTTTGAAGTGAACGTACCGGCATCGGTTCCGCTCGCATCGCTTGTTGATAGTACTCGGCAAGATATGTCTCTGAGATGACGTGGACGCCGTTTCGGACCGCCGCCTCACGTGCCGCTTGTTCCTCTGGTGCGTTCGAGAATAGGACCGACACGTTTTGGAACTTGGTCGTCTCATCAAGCGGTTGATCACTATATGCCGACCAGCCTTGGCCGGCTACAATCTCAGTCCGATTCATGACGCGCGTCGTCGTCGCGTCGTAACAGAACCGTTCGGACACGTAAGGGGTCATGCTGAATTGGAGTGTCTCCCCGGTCGAGCGCATGACCGGACCGGTGAGCGGGTCGACGCCCGGCAATTTCAAACTCGAGAATACCGGTGTTTTGATGGCATATCCGTTCCATACCGGACGTGCGTCGGGGACGACGGTTGCCAACTCATGGCCGAACGCCGCGAGCGTCGCCCATTCGATGAGCGGTTCGCCGGTCACTTTGCTGACGATCGGGACCGTCCGCGAAGCACGCGGGTTGATTTCGAGCACGTAGATGACGTCGCCTTTCAAGACGAATTGGATATTGAGCGCGCCCCGGTATGTGAGTGCTTGTCCGATCGTTTGAACGATGGCTTCAATCTCGTTTTGTTGCGCGCTCGACGTCTTGACCGGCGGCAGAATCATCGTCGAATCGCCAGAATGGACACCGGCTGCCTCAATCTGTTCGAGCAAGGCCGGGACGTAGACGGTTTTCCCATCGGTGACACAGTCGACTTCGAGCTCACGCCCATCGACATACGCATCGACGAGGAGCGGATAGGTCAAATGCGGTTCGATTTGATGCAATTCCGCCCCGTTCCGGATGATATGCATACCTTTCCCACCGATGACGTAGGAGGGACGGACGACACATGGATAGCTGAGACGATCGATTGCGGACGTCAACTCGTCTGCCGACCCGACCTCTTCACCTGGGATGTGAGCCACCCCGATCTCGTCGAGGAATTGATAGAACCGATCCCGGTCCTCCATTTGATCGATGACGGCTGCCGTCGCCCCGAGCAAATGATAGCCTTTGGCTTCCAGCGCATGGGCGAGTGAGATGCCGGTCTGGCCGCCGAACTGGATCAACACGTCCTGACACCCTTCGGCCTCCAATACGTGGACGACATCTTCAATCGTCAACGGTTCGACGTACAGTTTGTCGGCGACCGTGAAGTCGGTCGACACCGTCTCCGGGTTGTTGTTGATCATAATCGTCTCGATCCCGAGTTTTTGAAGCGCCCAGACGGCATGCACCGAACTGTAATCGAACTCGATGCCTTGCCCGATTCGAATCGGTCCGGACCCGATGACGGCGACTTTCGCCCGCTCGCTCGACACGACTTCAGACGTCCCGTGCCACGTCCCATAAAAGTACGGCGTGCGACTCTCGAACTCGGCGGCACACGTATCGATCATCTGATAAACCGGATGGATGTCGTGTTCAAGCCGCATCGATGCGACCGCGTCGGCCGTGACGTTCATCCGCTTCGCAATCTGCGCGTCGGTGAATCCGAACCGTTTCGCCTGCAACAGGTTCGCTGGCGTGGATAAGTCCTGATGGATTGTCGTCACGATTCGGTCGAACATCATCATGAAGTGCGGGGCGATGCCGGTCAGCGCTTCAAGTTGCGACGTCGTGGCAATCCCGCGGTCGAGTAAGGCGAGACACGCCAGGAGGCGACGATCGGTCGGTGCCGAAATTTCAGCGTATAGCGCGGCGGCATCAGCTGTCGCCATCCAACTCGGATAGAGCGGATACTGCTCGACGCCGGCACCGCGCCATGCTTTCTGAAGCGCCTCTTCGAGCGTTTTGCCCATCGCCATGCTCTCCCCGGTTGCTTTCATCTGCGGCCCGAGCGTCCGGTCCGTCCCATTGAACAAATCGAACGGGAACGTCGGCACTTTCGCCGTCACATAATCGAGGGCCGGTTCGAAGCTCGCCATCGTCCCGTTCGTGACGGGATTGATACAAGCGTCGAGTCGTTCCCCGAGCGCGAGACGGGTCGCAATCTTCGCAATCGGATATCCGGTCGCCTTCGAGGCGAGCGCCGAGCTGCGCGAGACGCGCGGGTTCACTTCGATTACGTAATAGGCGTCTTCTGTCGGATGGACGGCGAACTGGATGTTACACCCGCCGACGACACCGAGCGCCGAGACGATGCGGAACGCGGCGGTCCGCAACGTCTGATGCATCGTATCCGATAACGTCTGGGCCGGGGCGAACACGACCGAATCACCCGTATGCACACCGACCGGGTCGATGTTTTCCATGTTGCAGACGATGATGCACGTCCCGCTCGCGTCACGCATGACCTCATATTCGAACTCTTTATAACCGGCGATGCTCTGCTCGATTAAACATTGCGAGATCGGACTCGCCTCGAGACCACACTTCGCAAGCGTGTAGGCGGCATCAATCGTTTCTGCAATCCCGCCACCGGTACCGCCGAGCGTGAACGCGGGACGGACGATGAGCGGGACGCCTGTCTCGGCGATGAAGCCGTCAAGGGCATCGATCGATTCAATGGTCGTGCTGACCGGAAGCGGCTCCCGGAGTTCGTTCATCTTTTGCTTGAACCGTTCGCGGTCTTCCCCGTCGCGAATCGTCTCAAGCGACGTTCCGAGTAGCTCGATGCCGTATTGATCGAGCACCCCCGCCTCATCCAAGGCGAGCGCCAAGTTGAGGGCGGTCTGTCCGCCGACCGTGGCGAGCAAGTGGGTCGGCCGTTCCGTCTCGATAATCAACTCGGCCTTCTCTAACGTCATCGCCTCGATGTAGGTGTGATTGGCAATACCAGGATCGGTCATAATCGTGGCCGGGTTCGAGTTGAAGAGTACGACTTCACAGCCTGCTTCGCGGAGCGCTTGGCACGCCTGTGTGCCCGAATAGTCAAACTCGGCAGCCTGACCGATGATGATTGGACCTGAACCGATGACGAGTACTTTTTTATGCATAGACGTTCACCCCTTGCTGAATCATTTCGTCAAAGCGGTCAAAGATGGCTTGTGCTTCCTTCGGTCCCGGACTGGCCTCCGGATGGAACTGGGCCGAGAGAATCGGGGCCGTCTTGTGCAACATCCCTTCGACCGACATATCGTTCACGTTCTCAAATAGTAGTTCGAGCGGTGTCGTTTCCAAACTGTCCCGTGTGACGACGTATCCGTGATTTTGCGACGTCATCCACACTTCACCCGTCTGGACGTTTCGGACCGGATGGTTGGATCCGCGATGTCCGTATGTCTGTTTTTCAATCTCACACCCGAACGCGAGCGCGAGCAGTTGATGGCCCATACAAATGCCAAGGGTCGGATACGCCAGTGCCACTTCACGCACATTATCGAGGTAATTGACCAAATCACGCGGGTCTCCCGGACCGTTCGACACGAGAATCCCGGTCGGCGCAAGCGCATGGATTTGGGCGGCCGTCGTATCGAACGGAACGACTGTCACCGTGTACCCTCGCTCGACCATCGCTTGCACCATCGACGCCTTCACACCGAAATCGAGACAGACGATGTGTCCGTTCGTCCCGTCGCCGTGACGCACATGACTTGGCGTCGAAACGGTCTCGGTGATCTGATGAAGATCCCCATCGAACGATACATCTGATGCTGACGTCATCACACCCCACTGATCCCCGTGTTCACGGAGGGCATGGACGAGCGAGCGTGTGTCGACGTTAGACAGTACCGGCACCCCGAACTTCTCCAACCAATCTTTCAAATCGGTCGCCGCCCCGTTTCCGTCCAACGTCTGGACGAGCACACCTGCCACTTGGATGTCCGCGCTCTCGGATGCACCGTCGGTCAACCCGTATTGCCCGATGAGGGGATACGTGAACGCGACGATTTGACCGGCATAAGACGGATCGGTCAATACTTCTTGATAACCGGTCATCCCTGTGAAGAACACGACCTCCCCTTTCGCCGAGCGGGCACTCGTCTCCCACGTCCCGTTGAACTGTTGACCGCTTTGTAACGTCACTGTCCCCGTCATGACACCATCTCCTTTGTAATCACATGTTCCATGATTGCGAGCGCCTCATCCACTTCCGCTTCCGTGAGCAGTAACGACGGCAAGAAACGGATCACGTCCGGCCCTGCCGCGACGACCAAAAGGCCAGCGTCTCGCAACTGTTCGATCCACGCCGCGACCGGTTGCGTCGCCACGATCCCGAGCATCAACCCAAGTCCACGCACCTCGGTGAACGTTTCCCCGTCGACAAATTGTTCCAAGCCCGCTCGTAATCGCGCGCCCATCGCATTGACGTGGACAAGTGCGTCCGCCTCGAACAAGATGTCGAGCGTCGCTTCCGCCGCGGCCATCGCGAGCGGATTGCCGCCGAACGTCGAACCGTGACTGCCAGCCGTGAAGACGTGCTCCGCACCCGCTGCTGTCAAAATCGATCCGACCGGGAACCCACTGCCGAGCCCTTTCGCGAGCGTGACGACGTCCGGTTGAAGCGGTGTCTGTTCGAACGCGAAACGGGTACCTGTGCGGGCAATCCCGGTCTGCACCTCATCAACGACGATTTTGACAGCGTGCTCCGTCGCCTTTGCTTGAAGCGCTTCGAGCCATTCCGCGTTAGCGACGACGACCCCGCCCTCGCCTTGGACGATTTCGAGCCAAACCGCAGCCGTCTCGTCGTCAATCATGTTGAGCGCGTCCATGTCGTTGAACGGTGCATGCACAAAATCGGCCACCATCGGCCCGAACCCGGCTTTGACCTTGTCTTGCCCGGTCGCTCCGAGCATCGCGAACGAGCGACCATGGAACGATTTCGTGAACGTCACGATTTTCGTCTTGTTCGTCCATTTCCGAATCAACTTGAACGCCCCTTCGTTCGCCTCGGTCCCACTGTTACAGAAGAACGCATGCGTCAAATGCGTCCCAGACACGAGTTTCTCGGCGACGCGATCTTGTCCGCTGATGTTGTACAGGTTCGACGTGTGCCATACCTTTTTTAGCTGCGCCTCGAGCGCTTGGCTCACGTACGGATGCCGATGGCCCGTCCCGCAGACGGCGATGCCCATGACGAAGTCGAGATACCGGTTGCCGGCCGTATCGGTGACGTAAGAACCGCTCGCCTGTTCGATTTCAATAAATCGTTGTCCGTATGTCGGTAGTAGTGAATGCATGGTGCACCTCCTGTAGTGTTGTCCCGGGATGATCCGGTTGCTTGCCGTCACGGATGACGGCGACTTCAATCCCTCCTGCTAAAGCGCCTAGGAGCGCCTCGGTCTTCGGAATCATACCTCCATAGATTTGTCCCGAAGCGATGGCCGGTTCGACATCTTCACGCGTGAGCGTTTGACGGAACGTCCCATCGATGCGAATCCCTGGTACGTCAGTGATCATTTCAAAACGGTTGGCTTGAAGCGCGACCGCGACGGCGATCGCACAATCATCTCCGTTACAGTTCAACGTGCCTTCCGGTCCTTGTAACAGGGACGTCACGACCGGCACGTAGCGACTCGCGAGCAACAGCTCGTACAAGTCCGTCTCGACACGGTCGACTTCGCCGACCGCCCCGAGTTCCACCAATTGCGTTCCGGTCAACGTCTGTCCGTCCACACCTGAGAGGCCGACCGCCTTGATGTGATGATGACCGAGGGCAGCGACGATTTCGGTCTGCATCTCCCCCGCGAGCACACGTTCAGCCCCCGTCAACACGTCTGCGGTCGTGACACGACGTCCATCTTGAAACACCGGTTCGATGTGTTGCTGTTCGCAATAGGCGGACAAAGCAGGTCCACCCCCGTGGATGAGTACGAGCTCATGCCCTGCTTCAATCCACTCCCGCCACTCGTTGAAATAGTCCGGATGGAGCGTGTCCCAGACGCTCCCGCCGAGCTTGACGACTTTTCGCTGTCTCATGTCCGGTAACTCGCATTGATTTTGACGTAGTCGTAGGTCAAATCGCAGCCATACGCCTGACCTTGTCCCGTTCCGTCCTGCAATCGGATGTGAATCGGGACGACGTCTTGTCCCATCTCTTCTGTCGCGAGCGCCTCATCGAACCAGACCGGTGCACTTTCTATCAATACATGCTGTGATCCGATGCGGATATCGACGTGATTCACGTCAATCGGTTGCTCCGAGGCACCGATGGCGGCGATGATACGACCCCAGTTCGCATCTTGTCCGTAGACTGCCGTCTTCACGAGCGACGAGCCGACGACTTGTTTCGCAATCATCCGCGCCGCCTCATCTGTCTTCGCTCCGACAACCTCGACCTCAATCAGTTTCGTCGCCCCTTCCCCGTCCCGGGCGATCGCCTTGGCGAGATCCGTGCACACGTCGGTCAACGCTTGGCGGAAGCGATCATAGGCTGGCGTTCCTTCGATGATTTCGTCCATCTCGGTCATCCCACTTGCCAACGCGAGTACCATATCGTTCGTCGAACTGTCCCCGTCGACGGTGATGCTGTTAAACGAGGCGTCCACACTCTGTTTCAGGGCCCGGCGCAAGACGTCGGGCGCAATGACGGCATCAGTCGTGATGAAGCCGAGCATCGTCGCCATGTTCGGATGAATCATCCCCGAGCCTTTGGCCACGCCCGCAATCGTCACGGTAGTGTCGCCTTCGATGTACGCGACGCCCGTACATTTCGTTCCCGTATCGGTCGTCAAAATCGCTTCCGCGAACGACTCCGCCCCAGCTTCTTCCTGGCTCGGTTCAAGTAAATCGATGCCGTTCAAGAGCGTCCCCATCGGCAACAGTTGACCGATGACACCTGTCGAGGCGATTGCCACTTCTTCCGGTTTGACACCGAGATGTTCGGCCGCCTTATCGCGCATCGCATACGCGTCCTCGAGCCCTTGTGGACCGGTGCAGGCGTTGGCGTTCCCACTGTTGATTAAGACGGCGCGAATCTTTCCGCCCGACGCGTGTAGCGTCTCTTTCGTCACTTGAATCGGAGCCGCTTGGAACTGATTCGTCGTATAGACCGCGGCGGCACTCGCCAACTGTTCACAGACGAGCAACGCCAAATCTTTGCGCTTCCGTTTCAGTCCGGCGTGCACCCCGCACGCCTGAAATCCTTTTGGCGTGACGACGTGGACGACAGGGCTCATCGTTGTTTCAATCATCCGTTCTACCTCCTTATATGTACTGGGGCTGTTCCGTCAACCCGGCCGTTTCATTTACTCCGAAGCGGACGTTGGCGTTTTGAATCGCCTGTCCGGCCGCACCTTTTTGCATGTTGTCGATGACGGAGACGATGGTCAATCGATTCGTCCGTGTATCGGCATACACCCAGATGTCACAATAGTTCGAGCCGACGGCCGTCCGAATCTCCGGTTCGCCTTGTTGCACCCGGATGAACGGCTCATTCGCATACGCCTCATTCAAGACATGCACCCAGTCCGCCTCGCTCTGTTGGATCGTCGGCACGACGCTCATCGTCGCCATGATGCCGCGATTGATCGGCAGCAGATGTGTCGAGAGCGACACCGTCGCCGGAATGCCCGACAACGTCTGGAGCGTCTGCTCGATTTCTGGAATGTGTTGATGTGTATGGACTTTATACAGTTGCACGTTTTCGTTGGAACGGGCATGATGCGTCTTGGCGCTGAGTCCTTTCCCGGCACCCGTGATACCGGAGCATGCCGAGACGATGATTTCGTTCGGGTCGATCCAACCGCCTTTCACGAACGGCAACAACCCGAGGGCGACCGCCGTGGCATAACACCCGGGATTGGCAATCCGATCGGCCGTCTTCACGGCATCCCGATTCCATTCCGTCAATCCATATACCGCCTGTGCTTGAAGCGATGTCGGTACGGCCGGTTTGTCGTACCACGTCTCGTAGCTCGATGCCGGCAGACGTAAGTCTCCGCTCAAATCGATGACGACGCCTTCATACTCCGTCAACTGCTTTACATATTGCGCCGACACCCCGCTCGGCGTCGCTAAAAAGATGACATCGATGTCGTCTAATACGTCCATCCGGAACGGTTCGAGCGTCAACTTGTCTGTTTCTAACCAGGGATACAGTTCTTCGAGCGTCAATCCCGCGCTCGAATCGCTCATCGCCCGGACGAGTGTGAACTCGGGATGTTTCCCGATGAGCTTTAACAGCTCCATCCCGGCGTACCCTGTGACGCCGACGATTCCACATGTGATCATCTGCTGAACCTCCTTAAAAGAATAAACTGATTAAAACATACGTATATTTATACTGTCAATTGTATTTTTATTCAATAAAGAAACAATTTTCTCTTCTCCCTCTCCAAAAACGTGTAAGTACAAAGCAAGACGGGAATTTATATGATATGAGAAAAAAGATAAAACTGGAGGGATTCAAAATGAAACGTTTGAAATGGGCTTTACCTGTGACAGCGACGTTATTGCTATTGGTCGGATGTGGGGATGCTGACGAAGTGACGAATCAACCGAGCGATGCACCGGTTGAGAACGAAGCGAATTCTGAAAACAATTCGATGTACACGTTCAATAAGTTCGAGCTCGACGTTGATTATCCAAACGTCAACGATGCCATTCAAGTCGAGTATGAGACAGAAATGAATTCGACCGAAGCGTCCTATGAACGAAAAGAAGACGATTTGAATTTGAGGGGGGACGAAGCGATGCAAGAACTCGATTCATTATTTGGCCAGTTAAACTTTGATAAAGACACGCCTGACGAAGAAGTTTTAAATCAAATTAAAGCCACGTTCAATGTGGAAGATGCACAAAGCATCGAGGCTGACGTGACGTTCACCGACGGCACGGAAAAAGAATATAGAGAGTAATAAAAAATGGCCAAGCGTCTAGCGCTTGGCCATTTGCATTAGATTTGATTTTTATGACGAGCGTCTTGAAGCGCATCGACCAAGTCTTTCACGTCTTCGACGAGATTTTGAATCGTATCTTGGTTTTCTTCATAGAGCGCCTTCAAATCCATGACACGATCTTTCAAACTCGCTTTCGAAGTGGCTTGAAGGCCGACCGAATGAGCTTGTGTTGACGTATCGTGCGACTTGAGACGTGATTTCATATGTTTGAGTTGGCTGACTTGTTGCTCACGCGTCTCTCTGTGGAGAAGCGATGCCCCAGCTCCAATGACGGCACCTGCGGCCATACCTAACCAGAAGTAGTTCTTGTTCATAAAAAATCCTCCCCTAACGTAACGTTATGTTTATTATAGGTCATCCACTTCATCGACGACATAATGTTTTATGATTGGACCGGCTCCTTTTTGCTCGACGGCTTCTTTCAGCCATTCTTGGAACAAGACGTAATCGGTCGAATCACGGAAACGATTTCCGCCTTCGGTGAATTGGATGAAGATAATCCCGTGATTGTCGTCCGGGTCGACACCGAGCCGATAGGCGGCAAAACCGCTATGACTGGACCCTAGACGTGATTTGTCTTTCAACAAACGATGGAATAAGAGCGACCGGGCGTTCGAATCGACCGGAATGTTCGCATAGATAATATTCCCTTTCGGGGCGAATTGTCCTTCCGCTTCCTCGATTTGAAACGTCTTGCCGCTCTGGAACGGGGACTTGTCCCCTTCGGCGAGCAGAATCGTTTCTGTCCCGTTCGCGACGAGCACGCCCGATTGTTGACGCAATCGTTCAGCGACCGTACCTGAGGCGAATGTCATGAATAGCTTAGACAAGCTCCTCACAACCTTTCGCGAGCATGATGTCTTTCTCCGTGATTCCACCTTCGTCATGCGTCGACACGGTCAACGTGACGTTCCGATATTCGATTAAGATGTTCGGATGGTGGTCGAGCGTCTCCGCCAAGTCGGCGACGAGATGGACGAATTGAATCGCCTCTGGAAACGTCTCGAGACGATACGTCTTTTGTAATTCCCCTTCGACAACGTCCCAGCCGTTTAAGCGGGACAGTTGCTCTGACAGTTCGGTTGATGACAGCAGCATGTGCTGATTCCCCTTTCGCAAACAGTTCTTCTTACACCTAGTACCCGACCGCGATCAAAAATAATCTTTTTCGCTTCATGCAAAATGATTTAGAATAAGAAAGATAGCCAACTATTCTTTACATGAGAGAGGAGATCTCGCCATGCGTGGATTGATTGTGATCGACTACACGTTTGATTTTATCGCAGACACGGGTCGTTTGACTTGTGGAAAACCAGGGCAAGACATAGAAGAACGAATCGTCCAGTTGATTGAGGAGTTCGCGGACGAGGATTATGTCGTCGTCGCGAACGATGTCCACGACGCTGGTGACACGTATCACCCTGAGACGACGCTCTTTCCGCCTCATAACATTCGTGGGACTGAAGGCCGCGAACTTTACGGCGCCGTTAAAACCGCGGCGAGCCGGGCCGATCATTGGATCGATAAGACACGCTATAGCGCCTTCGCCGGTACCGACCTTGATTTGCGTTTGCGCGAACGGGCCATCACGGAGATTCATCTCGTCGGTGTGTGCACGGACATCTGTGTGCTCCATACGGCAGTCGACGCGTACAACCTCGGCTATACAATCGTCGTTCACGCCGATGCCGTCCAAAGCTTCAACCCAGTCGGTCACGATTGGGCGCTCGAACATTTTGTCACGACACTCGGGGCCACTGTGACCGGGAAGTGACATAAAACAGAAAGGAACGATTATGTTACATCGCAACCTAGCGCTTCATACCGACCTATACCTCCCACGTTGGATGTATATTTATTGGAAACAAGGCCGTCACAACGAACAAGTCGTGTTCGACCTGTATTACCGCTCGAATCCATTTAGCGGAGGCTACGTCGTCTTCGCCGGCCTACAAAACATCGTCCACTACTTGGAGAACGTCTCGTTCACGGAAGAGGACATCCGTTACTTGAAGCAACAACTCGACTTCGAGGACGAGTTCGCGGACGTGCTCCGCAACTTCAAGTTCACCGGTTCGCTTTATAGCGTCCGCGAAGGAGAAGTCATCTTCCCGAACGAACAAGTCGTCCGAATTGAATCGACAATCTTTGAGGCGAAACTGTTCCAGACGGCGCTCTTGAACATCGCCAACCATGAGTCACTCATCGCGACGAAATACGCGCGCATCCGTCAGGCAGCACCGAATGAGACGTTGCTCGAAGGTGGGGCCCGCCGCGCCCAAGGCGTCGATGCCGCCTATTACGGCACACGAGCCGCGTATATCGCTGGCTTCGACGTCACGAGTTTGGTTTCGGCCGGACGTGATTTCGATGTCCCGACCGGCGGAACGATGGAGCACGCCGACATCCAGTTCCATGATGAAGAGCTCGAGGCGTTCCGCTCGTTCGCGGAGATGTATCCGGACAACACGAGCCTGTTGATCGACACGTACGACACGCTCAAGTCGGGTCTTCCGAACGCGATCACGGTCGCCAAGGAACTCGAGGAAAAAGGCTATCGTTTGAAGTCGGTCCGACTCGACTCGGGCGATTTGGCTTACTTGTCGAAACGGGCTCGCAAAGCACTCGACGCGGCCGGGCTCGACTACGTCAAAATCGTCGTCTCAGGCGACCTCGATGAGTACGTCATTCAAGACTTGCGGATGCAGGGCGCTGAAGCCGACACGTTCCTCGTCGGGACGCGCGGCATCACGGCGTATGAACAGCCTGCACTTGGCATGGTGTACAAACTCGTCGCCCGCGAAGGCGCCGACGGGAAGTTGAAGCCGGTCATCAAAGTTTCGTCTTCGAAAGTGAAGACGACGACGCCGCACAAGAAAGAATTGTATCGCATCATCGATAACGAGACCGGGAAATTCAAAGGGGACTATATCGCCCTGGCTGATGAGCCGGTCGAAACGTATAACGAGATCGACTTGATTGACGTCCGCGACCCGGCGTTCCGGATCAAGACACGCAACTTTAGCGTCAAACGTTTGCTCGTCCCGATTTTCCAAGACGGCGAACGCGTCTATGACTTACCGAACGCGACAGAGATTCGCGCGTATCATCATGAGCAGATGAACGGTTTATGGGAAGAGTACAAACGCCTCCGCTTGCCGGAAGTGTATTCGGTCACGTTCAGTAAACCGCTCTGGGACTTGAAACTCGAAATGATTCGTCAAACACGGATCCCGAAATAAAACGAAAGGCTACGGATTTGTTCCGTAGCCTCTTTTGATGATGGTTTTATGCCGTCGTCATCTCGTTCGCATGGATTTTATCTTCTTTTCTCCGAAAGTAAAGAGCGATTGAAAGAGAGATCAAAATCAATATGAAGTAAACGGTCCGTTGCCAAAACGTCGCTTCCGTATCCCCTTGGAACAACGCGATGATATAATCACTCCCGCTCACGAAGAACAATCCCGCGAGCAAGAGAAAGATTCGATATCCGGCCCGACTCCGCTCTTGCTTTACTTTGAAGAAAAGGACACCATAATAACCGATTGCTAGAATCGCGATATACCCGATTATGCCAACAACCCAACTCATCTTGATGCCTCCTTATCCTCTATTTTTTTACGTCGCTTCCCCGCTATCGTAACACAATCTTCGAACCAGACTATGTTAAGATAAACTAAAGAAAATGTGGAAGGGACCGATACGATGAAAACGTTCCGCCTAGTCCAAGTTCACCTTGTCCAAGACGAGTATGGCAACGAGTTGAACCTCCCCGTCGAACTGCTCGATGGGTTGATTATCTCGAAAGAGCATGACAACGAATGGCTCCTCGAGATGCTCGTTCCAACCGAATTTGCCGTCACGCTTCATCACTATTTGAACAAGCGAATCCTGCTCCTTGCCGAAGCCGTCATCACGTCACCGGCGAACCGTCCGGCCGCCCTCGCGTTGACGTTCACAAGCGAACGATCGCTCAGCGACCATCACACGTTCGTCGCCGAAGGGCTCATGCTGATGCCGAAACAAGATCCGACCAAGCAAGTGCTCGATTCGTTGATTTCCGAAGGCGTGGCGAACGCCGAACTCAAACCTTCCTTCTTCGAAAAACAAGTCGAACAGCAGCAATCGTTCAGTCGTTCCGCCTTCACACAGCTCGTCAAGACAGGATCGTTCGAATAAATCGAACGGTCTTGTTTTTCTTTCCCCGTTTTTATAAAATTCTCAACCCAAAAAGGCGAAGAAATTTCTTCGCCTCAAACGTAGATGAAAAACAAGATGACCATCATCGTCATCCCGACGACTTTGAGCATCGTGCTGCCGAGGAAAGCGAGCACGGTCCCGACACCGATACTCCACGCCTCACGCGTCGATTTCCCGAGCGTGAGTTCGGCGAGAAACGCGAAGATGAACGGGAAGATGAGCACCCCAACGAGTGGGAAGATGAACGGTCCTGCAATCAAACCGATGGTCGCTCCCCATTTCGCCCGTTCCGAACCGCCCCGTTTATCGACTGTAGCCCGGGTGACGATATAGTCGACCACGAACAAGAAGATTAAAAATACGGTCTGCCAGAGCCAAAACGTCCACGTGAGCGGCTCGAATGAGAAGCCGAAGCCGTAAATCACATAACCGATGAATAAGAACAAGACGCTCGGGATGACCGGATAAATCAATCCTGCGAACGCGACAATAAATGATGCGATGATGAATATCCAGAGCAATGTCGTCATGAGTTTCTCCTCACTTCGCGACAATCACATTCGTAATATGGTCGGCGACATTGACCGCCTTGACCACGAACTGACCATCTTGATGTTCGATATAGTTCGAGCAGGCGTTGCGCATGGCATGACGGAACGTATACGTGTTGTCAATCGCCGATAGCGCAGCTTTAATCGCATGTGAATGACAGACGACAATGACACGTTTTCCGGCATGCGTCTCGACGAGATCATGCATACCGCTCAAGACACGGGCTCGCATCTCGTCTTCTGACTCGAGACCAGGTACGCGGTCTTGGTCATCGGCTTGGACGGCTTCATAGATGCCCGGCACCGGTTTTCCCGACGCAGCCCCGAATTCACGCTCGATGAAACGCTCGTCTCGGATGATATGTGATTCGTCGATGCCGCACGCCTCCGCGATGTAACGCGCCGTGTCGACGGCCCGTGACAACGGGCTCGCCACGATGACGTCCCATGATTCTTGACTTAAAAAGGCCGCACTCTCTTCGGCCTGCCGATGTCCGAGTGCGTTGAGCGGGATGTCTTCCCGTCCTTGAATGATTTCTTGAAAGTTCCAATCGGTCTGACCATGTCGGACCAAGCAAAGTTCTGTCACGCGAGTCACTCCTTTATGATTCCTAAATCCTACCCCATCGTACCATCTTTGCGAAAAAGCGCAACGTCACATCATCGCGTCATCGATGAAACGATCGATGCGGGCCATGAGTTGCGTTTCTTTGATCGGGTTGTCGGATTGGAGAAAGCTCGCTAACGAATGCGTACCGTTCGGGAAGGAAATCAGTTGCACGTTCGCACCGACTTCGCTCGCATGTTCCACGAAATGGAGCGCCTGTCCGAACGGGACGATTGGGTCTTTCTTTCCGTGCAAGATGAGGATGGGCGGGGCGTCGTCATAAAGATGCGTGACTGGAGAGCACTTCACCATCAGCTCGCGCCACGCCTCCCGGCTCCCCTCATAAAATTTCAAATGCGCGAGCCACGTCTGGATGAACTTGAACAATAAGAAGTTCGTCGGCGGATAGAGCGCGATGACTCCTTTGATCAGCGGGACGTCATCCCCAAGTTCACCGGTAAATTGTTTGCTTCGATCGAGCGCCGTCGCTAAGACGAGGGCCGCACCAGCCGAGTCACCCCAGACGATCAACCGGTTAATGTCCAAGTTGAGCAGACCATCGTGCTGTTTCAAATAATAGAGCGCATCGGAGACGTCGATGATGTTGTCCGGGAAATACACGCCGTCCTCGAACAGCCGATAGTCGATGCTGATGACGACGAACCCTTTGGCGAGAAAATGGTCGAGCAACGGATGGAACAACGTCACCATGTCTCGGTTCCCTCGGACGAACGCTCCGCCATGGGCATAGACCGCGACCGGAAATGGTCCATCCCCTGGCGGATAGTACACGTCAAACTGGAGCGGACGGTCTTCTACGATCTTATACGTGTGCGTCCGGCGTTTCCGGGTCGAGGGACGTACCGGTAACTCGGGCTCTTGCCAACGCACGAGCGATCCATACTGGTTCCATACGCTGGCTCCAGCTGCCGTGGCGGCCGCGAGTGCCGCACCACCGACGAACCAGGCGGTCTCCTTTCTCATATACATCCACTCCTCGTTCTTTTTTTAATCATATTCCCTTTTTCACGAAAAACCATCCATCTGAAGTCGGACTTGACGTGCACCGATTCGCCCCCTATAATATAACTCGCAGTCACAGAACGTAACGGTTACGATTTAAAGATTCACATAGAGAGGACAGGTGGAAGAGTTCATGAACAAGAAAGTATTGAGTGTCGCCGCTGCCGGCACACTTTTATTAGGTGGATGTGCAAGTAATGAAGAAAACGGTGCTACGGAGGAGACGAGCGACCAGCTGACCGTCTATGCGTCAACATTCGCCTTGAAATCGTTCGCCGAGGAAATAGGGGGCGACCGTGTCCGCGTCGAGATGGTCATCCCGCCTGGCGCCGATCCCCATACGTACGAGCCGACCTCAAAGCAGATGACCGACATCGCCGAGGCGGACTTGTTCTTGACGATCGGCCATGACCTCGAGCCGTATGTCGAGTCGATGGAAAAGAGCTTGGCCAGTGAGAACGTCACGTTCGTGAAGACGGCCGAGGACGTCACACTCCTCTCGGCAGAAGACACGGTCCACGTCCACGGTGAGGACGAGCATAGTGAGGACGAGCATAGTGAGGACGAGCACGGACATGAGGACGACGAGCACGCGGAAGAAGAAGCCGGTCATAGCGAAGACGATGGCCACAACCACGGCCAGTATGACCCACACGTCTGGCTCGACCCAATGAACGCCGTCTCGATGGCCGAAGCGGTCGAAGCGGCCTTCAGCGAACAGGCCCCTGACTATAAAGATGAGTTCGCGGATCGTTTGAGCGCCTTCAAAGAAGAAGCGGATGCACTCGATGCCGAGCTCCAAGCGGCGGTCGATGGTGGTTCGAAGTCAGAGCTCCTCGTCACGCATGCAGCCTACGGTTACTTGGCGGAACGGTATGGCTTTGATCAACTCCCAATCACAGGGCTCACGCCTTCAGAAGAACCGTCACAGCAAGCATTGAAGCGTGTCATCGAAGAGGCACGACTTCACGACTTGACGCACATCGCTTTTGAGGACACGGTGACGCCGAAAGTCGCACAGGTCGTTCAAAACGAGATCGGTGCGGAGACGGTGACGATTTACAACTTGGAGTCGGTCACGAAAGAGCAGATGGACAAGAGTTACTTCGACCTCATGCGCGAGAACGTCAAAGCGCTTGAGACGGCATTGAAATAAGACAAAAATCTCGGCGCTGCGGCGTCGAGATTTTTTTGAATGGTATGACACGCTTTAGCGCCGTCCCGCTTACTAGCGTTTGGTGTGATCGGCTTTGTCCTGTAGCAGTCGTTCCGCGACCAGGACGTAGACGAGAGCGACCAAGACTCCCACGGCACCTGGTAGAACGGCCACGATCGGGTCGGCCATATATGAGGCGGGGATTAGGTAAGTGAATAAGGACTTCACACCATAAAGTGCCAGTAGCGCCGTAAGGAGAATGACGATTCTAGTTTTTTTCTTCACATTTCCGAAAAATTGACATTCAGTTTGATCTGTATTCGTTATGCCTAACCAAGATAACATTCAGTGAACCCCCATTGAATTATAGATACTTTGCTATTCATTCAGGTTACAGCACCGCTCGACGCTACGACGTCGGGCTGTTTACATGTCCGGCTGGCGATTGATTTGTCGCAGCCGAATCCAGATGACACTTGTGACAAACAGGACGACTGTCATCATACTCGCTTGTAGCATCATCTCCGATAGCACATCACGTGAATCAATACTGTACGTGACTACTAAGCTTCCTAAAAAGAAACTGGCTGCCACGGCAGCGATCCGCATTAGAGAATGGTTTGACCGACGTTCAAATAAAAACATTGCGCTCGTCATCACAGTCAATAAAAGATTTAGGAACAGCAAGACGTCCCAAAGTATCGAAACAGGATGATCGGAAGGAGTCCCCACACCAAGGACATATCCCCAGCTCACGATATAAAGCAGGAGCGTCATCATATTCAGCCTTGCAACGCGTTTTCGACCGATTCGATATGCAAACGCGGGACTAACCAGCATATAAAGTAAAGCCAAATTAACAAAGAAATCATCCACTTATCTCACCGCCATTTTTTCAATATTATACCATTTAGGCGATGTCATTCATAATAAATCAACACGAGCTCATCTCGCTCAATCGCTTCTTCACAGAATCGTTTCAACTGCGTCCATTTGAGCCACGCGTCATCGAGTCCCTTATGGTCGACGAACGCCATGTCGGCGACATCTTCTTTCGTGAAGGCGTTCATCGCATCCTTAACGATATGAAGCAGCTGCGGCGTCAAAATCCCGACGACGACTGCCTGCTTCTCGTTGACGATTAACTCTTCCCCGATGACGGCCATCTCCAAGTTATACGTGTCATCTCCATCGATGTACACTTCGATTTGTCCGAGAATCTTTTGAAAACGTTCGATGTTCGGGAGCGTCAACGTCTCATACGTGTCACGTTGATGGCTGTGCACGTGCAACAGCCAATCTAAAATCATTTCCGGGTCTTGGCCGAACGAGACCCATACTTCCGGGGAAATGCGTATATAGTGTGTCGTCTCCATCATTGAACGCCCCCCTTTTCTTCAGTTTACCCATCTTTCGGGCGCAAAAAAACCGTCTACGCGCTTTCGTAGACGGTTTGTCGTTTATGAACGGATCGTGCCTGTTTTGACTTCTTCTTCTGATTCCCAAGCTTCGATGTACTCGCGACCTGGCAGATCTTCAATCGAATCGGCGTAGAAGACCGGATCTTCACCTTGACGGCGTTGCTCCAAGTAATCGTCGAGGACGAGACGGGCAACTTTTGCGAGACGGAAAATCGCATACAAGTTGACGAGTGCCATGAGACCCATGAACACGTCCGCGATTGACCAGACGAGACCGGCCGAACGGACGGCTCCAAAGAGGACCATGCCGACGACACCGATGCGGTAGAGTGTGACGTAAATCTTTTTATCCGAGATGAACTGGATGTTCGTCTCACCATAGTAGTAGTTTCCAAGAATCGAGCTGAACGCGAATAAGAAAATCGCGATCGTGAGGAACGATGTCGCCATCGGACCAATCTCTGCTGTGAGCGCTGCTTGTGTCAATTCGACACCTGCGAACGACTCTGAACCGGCGACACCTGACAACAGGATAATCATCGCTGTCGACGTACAGACGAGAAGCGTGTCGACGAAGACGCTGAACGATTGAATCAATCCTTGTTTGACCGGATGCGATACTTCAGCAGTCGCCGCTGCGTTCGGGGCTGAACCCATCCCCGCTTCGTTCGAGAAGAGACCGCGTCGGATTCCTTGGAGCACCATCGCTCCGATGGCACCACCGAACAATTGTTGAAGTCCAAAGATTCCTTCTGAGAAAATCAAGCCGAAGACTTCCGGCAACAATGAGGCGTTCGAAATCATGACCCACCCGGCGAGCAAGATGTAACCGCCAGCCATAATCGGCACGATGATACTCGAGAGCACGGCGATTGATTGAATCCCGCCGAAGATGACGATGGCTGTCACGACAGCCAAGACGAGACCGACTGTCGTCGTGCTAATCCCGAACTGGTTGCTGACTGACAACGAAATCGTGTTCGATTGAACCGAGTTGAAGGCGAAGCCGAACGAGAACGTGATCAAGATGGCGAATAAAATCCCGAGCCAGCGCTGACCGAGCGCACGTTCCATATAGTAAGCCGGACCACCGCGCCATGTGCGACCGTCGCGAATTTTATATACTTGCGCGAGCGTACTTTCGACGAATGCCGAAGCCGATCCGATGAGCGCGATCAGCCACATCCAAAAGACGGCTCCCGGGCCTCCGAGCGCGATGGCAGTCGCGACACCGGCAATGTTCCCGGTCCCGACGCGTGCAGCCGTCCCGATGGCGAACGCTTGGAATGACGAGACTTGGCCTTTTTCACGCTTCATGCCGTCTTTGAACAAGAGGCGGAACATTTCAGGCAACATCCGGAACTGGACGAACCCCATGCGAACGGTGAAATACAAACCTAAGGCGACAAGGACAACGATTAGCACTGACGACCAGAGCAGGTCGTTGGCGTTTGTAACGAGATCTTCTACGAATTTCTCCATCTTTAAATCCTCCGTGTATGTGTAAGTTATAAGAAAAAGTTATGTCAACTTTCTTTACATGAGTAGAATTATAGGAAAAACGTTAAAAAAATGCAATCTTTTTCGACAATTTTCATTTTCGGTGTCGAACAACAAAAAAGCGACCGGTCACGCGACCGGTCGACTAGATTATCTCATTTGATTAGATAAAGAGGTTCAAGTTACCACCTTCGGCTGCCCCGAGGTATGCTGCCACACCACCGAGATCGATGCCGTCGATTAACTCTTCTTCTTTAATTCCCATGACGTCCATCGACATCGTACAAGCGACCATTTTGACGCCTGCCTCTTGAGCCGATTTAATCATTTGATCGAGTGACGGGACATTTTTGTCGCTCATCACTTTCTTCATCATCTTCTGACCAACGCCACCGAAGTTCATGTTCGAGAGCGGAAGCTCACCTGCATGAGATGGCATCATCATGCCGAACATCTTCTCGAGGCCTTGCTTTTTCACTTCTGGTGCATCTGGTTTACGGATGACGTTGAGTCCCCAGAACGTGAAGAACATCGTGACGTCTTTACCCATTGCCGCTGCACCTTGCGCGATGATGAACGATGCGAGTGCACGGTCGAGGTCTCCACTGAACACGACCATCGATGCGCCGTCGCCTGCCGGTGCGCCCGCTTGGACGGCTGCAGGGCCTTGGCCTTTTTGAAGGACGGCTTCGACGCGACCGTTCACAAATTGTTTCGAGACGAGCTTGTTGCCCGTTTTCTTCGCCCATGCTTCGATGTCCGCAAAGAAGCCAGGATCACTTGCGAGGACGCGGAGCGTCTCGCCTTCGCCGAGTTCGGCTACTTTTTTATTGACTTCTAAGATTGGTCCCGGGCATTGCAGACCGCACGTATCTAGGAAAATCGGTTCCCCGATTGGTTCATTCATCATTACTGGTGGTGCCTCCTCCGTTGCTGTTGCGGCAGTCTCATTTGCTGCCGATGCGTCTGCCTCGATGGCATCGAAATCGCGTTTTACTTGTGACCACGTCTTGTAGCCACCGCTCAAGTTTTTAACCTTGAATCCGTTTTGACGCAAGATGCGGGATGCGAGATATCCGCGAAGTCCGACTTGGCATGTCACATAAATCGTTTCGTCTTTGCTGTAGTTGTCCAAGTGATCGCGTAGCGAGTTGAGCGGAACGTTGATTGAACCAGGAATTTTGCCAAGTTCATGTTCTGACTCGTCACGGACGTCGAGCAATGTCGCGCCGTTTTGGACCAACTCGTCAATCTCATTCCAGTGCACGACTTCGTTATCGCCGAGGACGACGTTCGACGCGACGTAACCGATCATGTTGACCGGATCTTTCGCTGAGCTGAACGGTGGTGCGTAGCTGAGTTCAAGGTCTGGAAGGTCAAGGACCGTCAAGCCACCTTTCATCGCTGTCGCAATCACATCGATCCGTTTATCGACGCCGTTCATCCCCACGCCTTGCGCGCCGTAGATTTCACCTGTCGTCGGATGGAACAAGAGTTTGAGTGATACGGGTGTCGATCCTGGGTAATAACCCGCATGTGAACCCGGGTGCACGTGGACGGCTTCGAACTCTTTACCGGCCGCTGTCAAACGCTTCTCGTTCCAACCTGTCGAGGCGACGGTCATATCAAAGACTTTGGCAATCCCAGTCCCCATCGTTCCGTTGTATTTAACGTCACGACCGTTGATGATATCGGCGACAAGACGACCTTGGCGGTTGGCCGGCCATGCAAGTGGAACAACCGTCGGCTCTTTAAAGATATAATCGAGCACTTCGACGGCGTCACCAATCGCGTAGATGTTCGGGTCTGACGTGAGCATCTTCTCGTTGACGCGGATGGCGCCACGAATACCTGTCTCAAGACCTGCTTCCGTTGCAATCGACGATTCGGGCACGACACCGATTGATAAGACGACCATATCGGTCTCGATGACGCGACCGCTCTTCAAGTGGACACGTTTCCCTTTCTCAGAGAACGAGTCGACACCGTCAGAAAGCTGAAGATCGACGCCGTGAAGGCGCATGTGCTCGTGAACCGGTGAGACCATCTCGCGGTCGAGCGGTGTCATGACTTGATCGGCCATCTCGACGAGCGTGACGTCGACGCCACGCTCCCGTAAGTTTTCAGCCATTTCGATTCCAATGAAGCCGCCACCGATGACCGTCGCGTGTTTTGGCGCTTTATCATCGACGTAGCTACGGATTTTATCCGTATCTGGGATGTTACGGAGCGTGAAGATGTCTTCTGCTTCTTCAATCCCAGGGATGTTCGGACGAATCGGTTTCGCCCCTGGTGACAAGACGAGCACATCATATGACTCATCGTACGTCTCACCTGTCTTGACGTTTTTCACCGACACCGTCTTCTCGGCACGGTTGATTTTCGTCACTTCCGTCAAGTTACGGATGTCGAGTTGGAAACGCTTGTTCATCCCTTCGACGGTTTGAACGAGCAATTTTTGACGGTCTTGAATCACGTCACCGATGTAATAGGGAAGACCACAGTTCGCGAACGAGATATACTCGCCCCGATCGAACATGACGATATGATTCTCTTCATTTAAGCGACGAAGGCGGGCGGCTGCCGAAGCACCACCGGCGACCCCACCGACGATTACGATTTTTTTACTCATTGCGCATTTCCTCCTTTGACGACTTCACCTGGCCAGCTCATCAAGCCATCTTCTATATTGACCACTTTATAACCTTTCGCTTCCATTTGCCAAGTCGCCTGCGTGCTGCGAGCACCTGAGCGACAAAGGACGATGTACTCTTCTTCAGGATTGAGCGTCTCAATCCATTCCGACATTTCGGAGAGCGGATAATTTGTCGCGCCAGCAATGTGCGCTTCTTGGAACTCGTCACGTTCACGAACGTCGACGATGTTGACTGGTACTTCAAAATCCATTTGACGTTTCAAGGCAGATGCTTTCATGTTTGTTTACCCATCCTTTTGATCTATAATATTTCACTTATTTATTCGTCAGCTTGGTAGCGGGCGTTCGACGAAAGTTTGTGATTCGTTGAACATATCGCTTCCACGTCATTAATATACCCCCTGTGGTATTTGATTGCAAGGGATTTGTTTGTCGAATCGGTAAACGTTTGAAAAATTTTCACATCAAACGTTGTTGCTCGACACATACTCCCCCACGTATTAAGATGAGACTACACAATAAATAGTTGGGTTACTGAACGATTTGAATATAGAGGTGAATCTAATGGAACAGTATCAATACGATGCAAAAGTGTTGAACCGGATGAAACGGGTCGAAGGACAAATCCGGGCCATCATCCGCATGATGGAAGAAGGGAAAGAGTGCCGTGACGTCGTGACACAGTTGAGTGCTGCTCGATCAGCGCTTGACCGCGCCTCGACCATCATCGTCGCGAAGAACTTGGAGCAGTGCATCATCACCGCCCAACAAGATGGCGAAGATACGTCAGAAACCGTCGAAGAAGCCATCAAAATGTTGATGAAACGCTAGTTCCCCTTGCTTTCCCTCCGCAAATGGGCGAAAGTTAGAGTAACGACTTTTAAGGGGGACTTGTTTGTGAACTTCGAAGAAAAAGTAGAATCATTTAAAGCGCTCGTCGCTGAACGCAATATGACGTTCAAAGAGAGCGAGACTGAAACGCATGTCACATTTTTGACGCGTGAAACGACTAAATCCGGGGCTCAGCCCGTTATGATTATCGCCTTCAATAAAAAGACGACAGATGCGGAACTGTATGCCGCGACGGTCACACACGTGCCGGATTACGTCGAAGACCTACCGATTCTGAACGCCTTGAACGAGTTCAACCAAGAGTTCAAATACTTCCGCTGCGTGCTCGACAGCGACCGTGATGTCACGCTCGCCTCGACGCTCGACCTCGACCTCGGCTTCTCGCCAGAGATCATCTTGCAACATTCATTCATGATGTTCCAAGCGGCCGATGAAGTGAACGAGTATATGCAGAAGTTGTATACGCAAGTCCAATAACAAGCAGCCGCCCCGGACGAATCCAGGGCGGCTTTTTTTGAATCATTCTTTCGATTGGGCTCGTATAAGGAGGAAAAGGAGGAATTGCTGATGATGACACGCTATACGCATTACCTCGAAGCGCTCGAGGCAATCAGAGGAGCGACAAAGTGGTTCACCGATGATTTCCGACGCTTGATGGCCATCAATTATGCCATACACGACACCCCGTTCGATGAAACTCGGTTCGAGCAGGCTCAAGCGGCCGTCAAACGGAAAACGAAAGCCTTCTCCAAGTTTCGCGGCAGCAATAATTTCGTCTGGCTGTCGTTTCTCGATGCCAAGTATGAAGACATCGAACCGGCCATCGACGAGGCACTCCGGCTCGATACGTTGCTCGACCGGAAACACTTCCGCTTCAGTATGTTGCGTCCCTTCATCGCGAGCCAACTGATTAACGTCGATGAGCCCGAGCGCCGGCTTGACGAGGCGAGCGCACTCTATCAAACGTTCAAACGAAACCATCCTTGGCTGACGAGCGAAGAAGACCTTCTGTCTGCCCTCGTCCTCGTTCAAGCGTTCGATGACCACGATACGTTGAGTCAACGGATTGAGACGTATTACGAAGCGTTGAAAGCCGAGTTGCCCCGCTCAAACGAGCTCCAACTCGTCTCCCATCTGCTTGCTTTTAGCGACTTGCCTTCAGACGAGGTCATCAACCGCCTGCTCGAGTGGCGCGCGCGGCTCCAAGGACAAGCAATCGCCGTCAAAAATGAGCATCTGCCAGCGCTCGCCCTCTTGGCCATCGTCGCGGCTCCGAACGACAACGACGAGCGCGACCTGATCGACATTACGAACGCTGAGAAGGAAAAGCATCGCTGGTTCCACACCCACGCGTTGACGGTCGCCCTGCAACTCGTCGCGGCAAACAACATCAAGGAAGATGCAAGCGATTTACTGTTGCACGGGACGTTCGCCCATCTGCTCGCCATGCAACAGGCAGCAACGGCAGCGGCGACCGTGGCTATCATTTCGAGCACATCTTCGAGCGACTAAAAAAGAAGGGTTTCCCCTTCTCAACTAAATAAATACCAACTGAGACAACCGAGCACGAACACCGAGTTGGCGATTTCGACGATCCCGATCTTCATGATGGGGATTGTTTTGCCGTAGAATGCGACCGCCCGGACGAGACTCGGCACGTAAGCGAGTGCCAAGACCGGATAGCCAAACGCGATGAAGATGGCGACGAGCAAAAAGTGATATCCCCATGATACGTTCCGATAAAACAAGCTCTTCTTCTCCCGAATCATCGTTTTGACGAAAAAGATACTTCCGAGGAAATATAAGTACGGCAAAGTGAACATCCACACTATCGTCCCGTCCAAAGCATGTGACCCGAGATAATAGCTCGCCATCCCGCCGATGCAAAATGAGGTGACGGCGCTGACGTCGTTCCAGACGTTGCGCTCATCCTTAATTTTGGCGAAGTAGGCGTTGGTGAGACCGAATGGAATCATAGCAAGGACAAACCAGACAAGACGCCACTCGGACAAAAATACCGGGATGGCGGCTACAATCGCAATCGTCAAATACGTCACGACCGTGCGCAACAGCTCTTGTGACTTCTTCCGTTGCTTAATGTATTGGAACAAGAAAAATGTACCCATATAAACGAACAACCAGGCGATGGCGAACGGGATGTGCGCGAGCGTCCACCCTCCGACAATGCCGCCGAGTAAGAACGGTAAAATCAGCATCGACCACGCGCCGTGCTGTTTTGGAATCATCCATTTCATGTGACTCCCTCCTTCTATGTGTAGTGTAGAAGAAAGATGACTGTAAAACTGTGATAAATTTTACAAAACAAAAAACGATCTCACGCGAGATCGTTTTTTGTTTTTAGTTTGGTCACACTTGGCACGGTGATTTCGACCACATCGTCCGTCAACATCTTCGTGACGACACGACCTGCAATCGAGACCGCGAGAAGCGTATAAAGCGCATTCGACAATGGCAAATAGATGAGCGAGATCGCCAAAACGATGACATCAAATATGATGAGAATCGTCCCGACCGATACGCCGGTCCATTTTGATAGGCCGAGTGCGAATAAATCGTCGCCCCCGGTCGCCCCGCCCGATTTCAAGACGAGACCGAGACCGTAACCAGTCACAATCCCGCTCGCGATGGCGGCGAACAACGTCGCCGGCCACACTTGGATATCGAACGTGAGTAAATCCAACCGATCCCACATGGCGTAGCTGAGCGACAGTGACGCCGCGGCAAGCACGGCTTGCCCGACGAAGCGCCAGCCTTTCCACCAAAGGGCGATTAAAAAGAAGGGGATATCGAGTACGATCATCGAGATCGCCGGATCGATATCAAATAAATAGCGGCCGAGCAATGCTAGCCCGACAAAGCCCCCTTCTGCCAAACCAAACTGTTCATTCAAATAATAATAACCGAACGCCATGATCAGCGTTCCGAGCACTATGGTAGCAACTCGTTTCATTCCGATTGTCCTCCCCGTTTTCAACGGAGAGGAGGATCCTCAGTCGTAGCCGCGGTTCCATCTGTTCCATCTCCGATCTTCCGTTTGTTGATTTTTACATTGATGTCGCTTGTAAAAACTCAACGCTAGAAGTCCGGTAATTGAAACAGAGGCCATGTCCTCTCGGTATCCATAAAGACCTTCCTTTCCCAAATTGCGCGTAATCATGAAACTATTTTAACACATTTTCACGACTATTTCATTAAATGTATATTTAGTGTAGATTACGTTTCGGTAAATCTTTCTTACCGAACCACCACCAGTTCCAGTCCCCAAGCAGTTTCATCAAAGATGGGACAAGTAAAATCCGGATGATTGTCGCATCGATAAAGATCGCGAGCGCGATGCCGACACCGAGCTGTTTGATCGGACTGACACCAGTAAAAGCGAACGCCCCCGTGACGACAATCATGATGACTGCGGCCGACGTGATGATTTTACTCGTCTTGGCGAGTCCCATCTCCGTCGCGTAATCGTTATCCCCGGTCTCCCGATAATATTCCTCAATCCGCGAGACGAGAAATACCTCGTAGTCCATCGATAGGCCGAACACGAGCGAGAAGATGAACACCGGGGTCAAGATACTGATCGTCTCGGCATCGTACACGTAGCCTGATTCGAAGATGATGACGAGCAGACCGAACGTCGCCCCGAGACCGAGCACGTTCATGATGATCGCCTTAATTGGAATCAAGACTGAGCGGAACGCCCACATGAGAATGACCATCGTCGCCAAGATGACAGTCACGACCGCATACGGGATGCTGTCATAAATCTCTTCATAAATTTCTTCGTTGAACGCGGCTGGTCCCCCGACGTCAAAACCGCTCTCGCGCCAATCTCGGACGAATGCTTGCGCGTCTTTATCACTCGGCGGGACGTTGAAACTAACGTTGACGAGGGCAAGGTCTGTATTCCCTTCAAGCGTGACGAGACGTTCGAACGCCTCGAGTTGCTCTGGTGCCGCTTCAGCGAGTTGTTGGAATTCGGCTGGTTCGAGACCGGATGCCGTCAAGAACGTCGTGACGTTGTCGACAATCGGATCCTCGGATAGCTCATCGGTGAGTGCAGTCAATTCATCGAGAATCATCGAATCGGTCAAGTCATTCGTCTCAAACAAGAGCACCGCATCGGTCGACGTCTCCCCGAACACGTCGTCCCACCGCTCAAGGGCGGCCCGTGACTCGTACGAGGTCGGGAGTGCATCGGCGTCCGGGATGTTCAGTTCGAGGTCACGAACGAACCAGAGGCTTGGCAGTAGCAGCAAGAGCGCGACGAGCGTCATCGTGACGGGGCGTCTCATGACGAAACGGGCCAACTTCTGCCACCGTACTTCAGAACGCGTCTCATTCGTTTTGATAAGACGCCCTTTATTGATCGCATCTCCGACGATATATAAGGCGGACGGCAACAGCGTGAGCGCTGATAAGACCGCGCCCGCCACCGCAATCAGCGCACCGAGCGCGATGGCTTGGAACACGTCGACTTGGATGAATAACAACCCGGCCAGTCCGACGAACACGCAAAGCCCTGAGAACAGAATCGAACGTCCGGCCGTCGCGACCGTTCGGACGATGGCTGCCTCTCGCGACTTCCCATGTGCGAGCTCTTCCCGGTAACGGTTGACGAGCAATAGGGAAAAATCGATGCCGAGCGCGATGGCGATCATCGCGACCGCATTCAAGACGAAAATAGACAGTTCCATCGTTTGGGCAAAGAAGAACAACGAGCCGGCAGCCACGATGAACGTAATCAATCCAACGAATAATGGCATGACCGCGGCGAGCGGCGTCCCGAAGACGAGCAAGAGGACGAGCAACGCGACCGGGATTCCAATCAACTCGGCCCGAATCAAGTCATTCTTCGACGCTTCATTCAAGTCATCCGCGAAGACCGGTTCGCCCGTCAGTCGCACGTCTGTATCCGTATCACGAATCAAGGCGTCGCGAACGTCAGCGATTGACGCCTCGGCCGCATCGTAATCCTCGAACTCGAGCAATAAGTAAGCTACGTCCCCAGAGCGTGCCTCGGGGTTCTCGGCTGGTGTGATCACGCCGTCGATCCCCTCGACGTCAAGCAGTCGATCACGTTGCTGTTCGATGACCGTCTCGAGATCGCCACCTTCGAGCAAGACAATCATCGAAGCCCCGGCCCGGTCGAACCTGTCGTTCAACGTATCTTCCACTTGGGCGAAGCGCCCGTCTTGAATCGCAAATCCATTGCCGCGCAGTTCACTTGGCAACTGTAATCCGAAATATACCGATACCGCGAGCAATACCGTCCAAATCAACACGACAGCGTAGCGCCATCGGACTAACGCTTGTCCTAATCGTTCCATCCCTGTCCACTCCTCTCCATCTAAGAAGACTGTTCCCGTTTTTAGACGAGATTCTGTAAGCCTTCGTAAAAAAATCCTGAACCATGCCCTGGTCCAGGATTGTCAACGCTCGAACACTTGCAGCCAACTATGGCAGAAGCGACGCGGCGTCGATAGGACGACAAGTCTGTCGCCCGGCTCGTCCAATAAGACGACTTTCAACAATTCGGTCTCGGCACATACTTCTGATGAGAACACTTCACAATCGCGCTCAAACAGTTGGAACGATGTCATCGAGGTGATGGCGGTCGTCACACCCATTTGATCGACGATGACCAAGTCACGGTCACCCCCGTATGGAATCTTCCAACGCGCGCCCGCTTCGACGTCCTCGACCATGAACTGTTGATTCCGTTCATCGTACAAGGTCACGAGGCCAGGTGCCGTGAATCGTTCGAAATCATAGGTCGATTGATATGCGAGTTCGATAATGTTCCCGAACTCCGGGATCTCCTCGTAACGGCTATACCGAAACGTGTGATCGTTCAAGTTCAAGGCGACGATATCTGATTCGGCCGAGTACAAATACAAATCGTCCCCTGACCAGTAGTGCAGGTTACTGAACCAATCGTCATGGAACGTCCGTGGAATTGGGTGACGTTCCATCGTCCCGTTCGTCAAATCCATGACTCCGTATGTCTGCAAATCTCGAAATAGCGCGACGGCTCTTCTACCATGTGGTTCAATATATAGTGCGCAAGGTGCCCATTTCCACTCGAGTTCCCATCGGATTTGGAACGTCTCGTCAAAAAACAGAAACCCGGTTTGCGCCAAATACAACATCCATCCTCCACCAACGCGCTCTAACCATTCAACCGTTTGATGAAATTGATAGTCTGCTACTTGTTTGTACATTTGATCACTTCCTAGTTTCAGCTTAGCAACGCACGACGCATTTTTCGATTTTGAATGTGTTCACAGAACACATTCTCCATCTGTCCGCTTTTCCTGTATACTGGCAGTAGCATACCCGTAATTGGAAAGGAGGAACCCTCATGCGCCCACTTCAACTCTCTCCCGAGACGGCGGTTGAGCTTGCCAAAAAGCTAAACGTCCCACTCGAGGAACTCATGCATATGCCAAAACACATCATCGTCAAAAAGATGATGGAGCTCGAGGCAGCCAAAACTGAAACGAACGAGGAAAAGGAGACGGAATGACGTCTCCTTTTTTCGCGCTTACTTTTGTTTCGGTTTCCGTTTTTTCGCAACATACCAGAGACCGAGGATAGCCAAGGCAGCTCCACCGGCGACCGCATATTTGCTGTAATCCGGACGGCGTTCCGTCACGACGAGTGTCGATAACGGCGCGACCGTGACATGCCGCTCCTCGAGGAGACGTGGTGCCGTCAAATTGACGGTGTGATCTTCGACATGGACCTCGAACTTGCCGGACGGTAGTTTCACCTCGACCGCTTCTTCGAGTCCGTTATGGTATACGAGATGGCGTTCGACGTAACCTTCGACGTGGCGACTCAGTTCAAAGGCGATGACGCCCTCTTCTTCATCGAAGAAACGTAAATGTTTACGAATCTGTTCCGCGTTCTCAAGACGGAACAACGGATATTGTTTGCGCAGGCTGATCAAGCCCTTCACATATTCGACGCTCGGCGTCTCTTGCTCGGCCCGCGTCCAATCCAAACGGTTGACGACCTCCCCCGAATTGAAGCTGTTCTCGTCCCCGTCTTTCGTGCGGAAGAACTCTTGACCGCTATGCAGGAACGGGATGCCTTGACTGAGCAACACAATCGATGTCGCGAGACGATGCCGGCGGCGGCGTGTCGTCTCATCGTCGTCCGGATTCGTAACGGCCAGTTTGTCCCAAAGCGTCAAGTTGTCATGGCACTCGACATAGTTCACGACTTGGTTCGGTTCGTCAGCAAAGCTTTGGCTCGTGACTGCACCGGCAATCCCACGTTTGACGTCCGCCGTCATATCCGCGTTGCCGCTGATCCAACCTGGCAAGTCTTCGATGAACACATCACCACGGACACCGTCGCGAATCGCGTCGTTGAACTGGGCGATGCGCGGCATCTTGTGGGCGTTATGTTGGTTCGCTTTTTTACGGACCGGAAGCGGTGTGTCGAGATCCCAGCCTTCTCCGGTCACGAGAATCGATGGGTCGACGCGATCGAGCGCCTTGCGGACCTGGTTCATCGTCTTGACGTCATGGAGTCCCATCAAATCGAAGCGGAAGCCATCAATCATGAACTCTTTCGCCCAATACGACACACATTCGACGATCAATTTGCGCATCATCGCCCGTTCGGACGCCGTATCGTTCCCGCACGCCGAACCGTCGGCGAGCGTACCGTCCTCGTTCAAGCGGTAATAGTAGTCCGGTACGAACTGTCCGAGCGGCGTCGTCAATGCATCATACGTATGGTTGAACACGACGTCCATGATGACACGGATGCCACGATCGTGAAGTGCTTGAATCATCGCTTTCAACTCGATGATGCGAGCGGCCGGATCATCCGCTGAGGAAGCGTATGAGCCTTCGACGGCAAAATAATGGACCGGGTCATAGCCCCAATTATAATTCGCCTCACTCTCGCGTGACTCATTCACCGAACCGTAATCGAAGAACGGCATGAGTTGGAGATGCGTGACGCCAAGCCCGGTAATATAGTCGAGACCCGTCGGATAACCCGTCGGTGTCTTCGTTCCGACTTCGGTCATCCCGAGGAATTTCCCGCGATGCATGACACCACTGTCCGGATGACTCGTCAAATCACGGACGTGCGCTTCATAGATGACCGCTTCTTGTGACGAGTGGAAGAGCGGACGTTCTTTGACCCAATGGTCTGGGTTGAGCGTAGATGGGTCGAGCAGACACCCGCGCTTCCCATTGACCCCGACGACTTTTGCATACGGGTCGAGCGATTCGATACGCTTCCCAGCTACGACCGCCTCGAACACATAAAACTGACCTTCAAACAAAGCACGATCGAGTTCGATGACCCACGTCCCTTTCTCGGCCCGTTCTAACGACAACCGTTCGAACTTCCGCGCTCGCGGTGTCCGGTATAGTTTTACCGTCATCTCTTCGGCAACCGGTGACCAGACCCGCAACCGGATGAGGTCACTTTTAAACGTCACCCCGAGGTCTTTGCCGTGATATGCCATATGGTCTAAATCTACATTTGTCTGTTGATCGATAGTATGTTCCATCTCTTTCACTCCTTCACTACTTCAAATCTGCTATCATTATAACAAAACCCTTGTAAAGGATGGATGAAACATGGCAAAAGACAATTCTTTTGATATTGTGTCAGAAATGAACCTCGAAGAAGTGAAGAACGCGATTCAAATCGCCGAGAAAGAAATTTTGAACCGTTACGACTTTAAAGGTTCGAAGAGTGAGATGTCACTCGATAACGGCGACCTCGTCCTCGTCTCAGATGACGACTACAAGCTCGAGCAATTGAAAGACGTCATGATCACGAAATTGATTAAACGTGGCGTACCGACGAAAAACCTTGATTATCAAAAAGTAGAACGTGCGCTCGGCGGCACAGTGCGTCAACGCGTCAAATTGAAGAGCGGCATCGATAAAGACGATGCAAAAAAAATTAACAACGCCATCAAAGAATCAAAACTGAAAGTGAAGTCACAAATTCAAGACGATCAAATCCGTGTGACAGCCAAGTCGCGCGATGACCTTCAAGCCGTTATGCAGCTCGTCCGTGAGCTCGAATTGTCCGTCGATGCCCAATTCACAAACTACCGATGAAACTCGCCATCATCAGTGACCCACATGGTTCGTTTGATGATTTGAAAGCCGTGCTCGAGTCGGTCCGCCGCGAGACGGAGCACATCCTTTGCCTCGGCGATCTGTACGAGTGTCATATCGGTAAGAAACGGCGCAACGAGCGCTTCCATGAAGTGTCCGATGTCGTGACGTACGACCCTGACTACGAGGCGCTCCTCACCTTCCCGAGTCTGCGCGGCAATCAAGAGGAACGGATTGACGAGGTACTCGTCGTGTCGCATCCGGTCAAGACACGAATCGCCTTATTACCGGAGCAGACGACGCTCGATGAGGCGCTATTCTTGCATGGACACCAAGTGAAATGGAGTCCGGACTGGGAACCGCTTGTCGAGAAAGGGAAGTATCCGCTCGTCTTTATCGGACACAGCCATATTCCGGGGATTTACCGGAAAGGCCGCTCGATTCCCTGGGAAATCGGACAGCCGTTCGTCCTAAAGAAAAAACGTTACGTCATCAACGTCGGCGCCGTCATCTTCGACCGGGAGTGGTGTCTGTATGACACGAAATCTCGGACGGTCACGCGGATGAAAGCATAAGAGAAGGGACCCCACGAAACGGGTCCCTTTTGTCGTCCTTACATTTCTTCTGGAGCTTGAACACCGATCAAACGGAGTCCTTCCGTCAATACGATCGTCACCGCTTTGACGAGGGCGAGACGTGATTGTTTGCCTGCATCTTCTTCAAGGACACGGACATGACCGTAATACTTGTTGAACGCTTGCGCCAAATCGAGCACGTAACGGCTAATGATCGATGGTTCGCGGCGTTCGTGGGCACGTGTGATGACGTGCGGGAACGCGTTGAGCATCGTCACGACGCCCCACGTGTGGTCGTCGTTTGCGCCAGTGAACGTCGAGCCGTCATAGTTGCCTTTACGAAGGAGCGAGTTCGCACGCGCGTTCGTGTACTGCACGTACGGGCCCGTCTCGCCTTCGAATTTGAGCATGCTATCGAGGTCGAACTCGATGTTGTTGATGCGTTCATTCTTCAAATCGTGGAAGATGACCGCGCCGACACCGACCATGCGTGCCACGTCGTCCGCGTTCGCAAGTTCCGGGTTCTTCTGAGCGATGTTCGCTTGTGCTTTCTCGATTGCTTCTTTGAGCACTTCCTCGAGCAAGACGATGCGACCTTTACGTGTCGACATCTTCTTCCCTTCTTGCAAAATCAAGCCGAACGGCACGTGATGCATGCCATCGACGAAGTCATAGCCGAGCTTGCGCAACACTGAGAACAGTTGTTTGAAGTGAAGCGCCTGCTCGCCGCCGACGACGTAGTTCGCCTGGACGAAGTTGTACGTCTCATGACGATAGACGGCAGCTGCCAAGTCGCGTGTCGCATAAAGCGTCGCGCCGTCTTTCTTTTTGATCAAGCATGGTGGCAAGTTCTCGTCCTCGAGTGAGACGACCATCGCCCCTTCACTTTCGACGAGAAGGTTTTTCTCTTCGAGCATGGCGACGACGCGGTCCATCTTGTCGTTATAGAACGCTTCCCCGTTAAAGCTGTCGAATTCGACACCGAGGAGGTCATATACTTTTTGGAACTCTTCGAGTGATTCTTCGCGGAACCACGTCCAAAGCTCAGTCGCTTCCTCGTTGCCGTCTTCGAGTTTCTTGAACCACGCACGGCCTTCGTCCTCAAGTTCCGGTTGTGTCTTCGCTTCTTCGTGGAAATGGACGTAAAGCTTCAAGAGCTCAGCAATCGGATGTGCCCGGACCGCTTCCTCGTCGCCCCATTTTTTATAGGCGACCATCAGTTTACCGAACTGTGTGCCCCAATCCCCGAGGTGGTTGATGCCGACGACGTCATAGCCGTTTTTACGGGCGATTTGGTTGATGGCATTCCCGATCACCGTTGAACGAAGGTGTCCCATCGAGAACGGTTTGGCGATGTTCGGTGACGAGAAATCGGTGACGATTGTCTCGTTGCGTGTCGCATGCGTCGCATAGTCCGCTTGTTCATCGAGCACCGTGTTGATGATTTCTTGTGAGACGACGTCACGGCTCAAGAAGACGTTCACATACGGGCCGGCCGCCTCGACTTTCGTGAACAACTCGTCGTTCAAGTCGTTTGCGATATCCGTCGCGATCATGACCGGTGCTTTACGATAGGCTTTCGCAAGTTGGAAACACGGGAAAGCAAGGTCCCCGTGTGCCTCATGTTTCGGTTTTTCAATCAATGCTTCAATCTGGTCGAGCGTCAACTCGTCCCCGATGACACGGGACAAGGCTTCCGCATATTTGCGTTCATAACTCATTCTAATTCCTCCTTATCATTTGTTCATAAAAAAAACGCCCTTTGCACAGATGCAAAGAGACGGGATGGCCCGCGGTACCACTCTTCTTGCCTGCTTGACGCAGACCGCTTTATCGGTGATAACGGGGGTCCCCCGGCTACGCCTACTCAAGTTCGGATAGCATCTCAAAAGTGCGTTTCGCGATGTTTGTCAGCCTAGGCTCTCACCAATCCCTAGGTCGCTTTGTTGACGGAACGATCGTTACTCTCTTTTTCATCGACTTTCGTCTATGTGGTTGAAAAGCAATTTCATTATAGAGGATATTTCATATAGACTCAATGCTAGAATTCCGCCATTATGATGGATAGGCAGGACTCAGGCGTGATTGTGCCGAATCTCCTACCATACATAATTGAATTTTTCCCACATAGGAGGGAACCATGAACCATTTCCGCAAGATGTCCGTCCTTGGTTGGAGTATTTGGAGTATGCTATTCGGTTTGACGCTCATCTTGTTCGCTACAGGCGTATTGAACATGCCGGCCATCGAGCCGTTACCGTTCATCTTGATCGCGTTGCTCGTCATTATTTTTCAAATGGACTCCATTGAACGGAAAGGCGTCTACTTTACCTTTTCAGAAAGTATCGTCTTAATTATTTTTTTATTCTTTGATTTTGAGACAGCGCTGTTCGTCAATCAGATTGGACTACTCGTCTTCCAGTTCGTCAACTTGAAACCGCGCGTCGCGCTTCGACGGTTCCGTTTTACGTATCCGTGGAATGCCATCACGTCATTTTTGGAAATCGCCATCCCGGCCAGTGTCTACTTGGCACTTGGTGGTGTGACCGGTCTCGGATTCTATTCCCAAGACTCGTTCCTTCCGCTTGCCGGTTTGATTATTGCCATCATTTTGAACACGGTCGTCCAAAAGTATCAAGTCGGCTGGTGGTTCCGCGTCGACATCCCGGTCCGTGACTTTTTAAGCATCGCGTTTTACACGTATATCGTCAGTCTCGTCTTCATTTTGGCGGCCTCGCTCTTCCGAGAGACGAACTTGCTCGTCGTCAGCAGTATCGCCGCCGCACTCACGTTCTTTATTAAGCGACTCATCATTCAAAAAGGTCGACAAGACGCCTTCAAATCGTTGATTGAACAATATGATGAAGCAAAAGAAGCCGTATCGCTATCGCAAAGCGAGGCACAAGCCATCGAAGTGTTCCTCAGTCAATGTGAGCGACTCAACGAGTACGATGAAGGGTACGTCGAGTTCAAACTGTTTGATCGCACACTTTACTTTGATTTGAAGACGCGCCAGCCGATCGATCGCCATGTCGTCTTTGAATTACTCGATGCAACCTATCCGAACGAAGCCTCGGTCGAGTACGAGATGCGCTTCGAATGGGACGCCCCGCTGTCGAACGAATTTAATGAAGACTATCATAGCTTCATCTCGGTCCGTTCCGAGGAAATCGAAGGAATCCGCACGTGGATTGTGATGACGGGCGAGCACGTCTATGGCTATCCGCCCATCATTCAACGCGAGATTGTCAAACTGCTCAAGTCGTTCAATCGGACGATCAGTCGTTGTCATGAACGCGACCGCCTCTATACCGAGAGCCGGACGGACAGCTTGACGCTGCTTGCCAATGCGCGGGCTTTTTATGAATACGGGATTCAACAGATCTCGGACGGCTCGATGTATCCGATTTCCGTCGCGATGCTCGATATCGACTTCTTCAAAAAAATCAACGACACGCACGGACACCAAGTCGGAGACAGTGTACTCCAAGAGTTCGGCCGCCGCATCCGGCAAGTGCTCCGCACCGATGATTTCGCAGCCCGTTATGGCGGCGAGGAGTTCATCTTGCTGTTGAACCGGTGCGATGTCGAAGCAGCCGTCGAGATTGCCGAGCGCATCCGCCAACAAATCGAGACGAAACCGTTCCACGTCGACGGAATCGACATCTCCGTGACCGCCTCGATCGGGGTCGATACGATTCAAGCGTTCGGGGACAAACGTCTCGACGATACGATCCGCAACGCCGACCGGGCACTCTACGTCGGCGGGAAGTACGCCGGACGCAACCGCGTCGCCCATTATAATTTCTTGACGTCCTGACTCGCCCCCACGTTCACCACGTGGGGGTTTGCTATTGACAAGCAGATTTGAAACAGGTACGTTAGGGAACGTGTCTTATAACTAAATATCACAACTTTTTTATCAAGAGAGACTGAGGGACTGGCCCGATGACGTCTCGGCAGCGGGTAACCTGTGCCAAATCCAGCGAGCGGTCTGCTCGAAAGATGAAAAAAGTGTTTCTTGTCGAGAGAGCCTTTTTTCAGAAGGCTCTCTTTTTATTTTTATGAATGAGGTGAATCGATTGGAACAACCAACAGCTAACAAATGGGCGCTCTTGCCCTTACTCGTCTTCCTCGTCTTCTTTATCGGGGCAGGCATCTACTATGACGACTTTTATAAATTCCCCGCCTTGATCGCGGCCTTGATTGCCGTCATCGTCGCGGCGATGATGACGAAAGGGAGCGTCACCCAGACGGTCGAACGCGTCGCCCAAGGTGCCGGGAACCCGAGCATCCTCATCATGGTGTTCATCTTCTTGCTCGCCGGTGCGTTTTCAAGCGTCGCCGAAGCAATCGGTGCGATTGACGCGACCGTCAATGCGGCATTGACGTTACTACCGCCCTCGCTCCTATTGAGCGGCCTATTCGTCATCGCAGCCTTCATCTCGATGGCGATGGGTACGTCGACCGGGACGATCGCCGCACTGGCGCCGATCGCTCTCGGCATCCATGAGGAGAGCGGCGTCAATATCGCTATCGCGGCGGCAGCCGTCGTCGGGGGTGCCATGTTCGGGGATAACTTGTCGTTCATTTCAGACACGACGATCGCAGCCGTCCGCACCCAGCGGACGAACATGCGCGACAAGTTCCGGACCAACTTTTGGATCGTCTTGCCGGCAGCCGTCATCACAACGATTTTACTCGCTGCCCTATCGAGCGGAGAATCGACCATCGAGCCGGCGGCGTTTGAATGGTATAAGTTGATTCCGTATCTAGCGGTTATCGTGCTCGCTTTGACGGGAATGAACGTCATCCTTGTCTTGCTCGGCGGCATCGCCCTGACCGGCATCATCGGTCTATTGGATGGCAGTCTAGCCGTCACCACGTACGTCACCGCCATGGCGGACGGCATGATGGGCATGGCCGAGATTTCACTCCTGACATTGCTCATGGGTGGGCTCGTCGGACTCATCTCGCACAACGGCGGACTCACGTACTTGCGTGACGCGCTCACGTCCCGAATTAAAAGACGGGCCGGCGCGGAGTGGAGCATCGCCGGGCTCGTCAGTGCGACAAACGTCGCGACGGCGAACAACACGATTTCGATTCTCGTGGCTGGTCCGCTCGCCGCGAACATCGCCGACGATTATGACATCGAACGTAAAAAGTCTGCGAGTGTACTCGATATCTTCTCGTGTGGGGTCCAAGGTCTGTTGCCTTACGGGGCACAGCTTCTCATTGCGGCCGAACTGACGAACACAGCGTCGCCGGCGCTCGTGCCGTATATGTTCTATCCGTTCTTGTTGTTCATTTGCGGAGGATTGGCCATCGCCTTCAACTTCCCGCGTTTCAAAAAACGCGCTTAACGAAAACGACCTTGTGAAGCAGTCGCTTCACAAGGTCGTTTGTCGTTTCGCTTCAAGTTCACGTTTCAGCTGCTCGTTACGTTTTCTGAAGGCACGCCGTTTGAGCAGTTCTTCGAGTCCGCGGCTGATTACCCACAAAACGAACAGCAACAGGACGAGCATCGATAATCGGAACGGGCTTTGAATAAACTCTTCCCACTGGTCACCGATGACAGAGAAAATCAAGACGACGAGCAACTTCCCAAACCCGGCCGCCATAATGAACGTCCGGAGCGGCATTTGGATGAGGGCGAGTAAATACGTAATCAAACTGACCGGAATGAACGGGAGCGAGTAAAGAAACCCGAGCGAGACCGGACTCATATGATTGATGCGTTCGAGCCAATAGACGCCTTGTTTATGCCTCTCGAGCCATCGCGTCATCGGCTTTCGAAAGACGTAGCGAACAGCTGCAAACACAAGAATCGTCCCGAGCAAGCTTCCGACCCACGACAATAACGTCCCGAGCCAAAAACCGTACGTTGCTGCGTTCGCCGAGATGATGAGGACGAGCGGGAGAAATGGAAAGATGGCTTCCAGGAAAGGTGCCCCGAGTCCTGCCCAAGGTCCGCCCGGAAGTCCTTGTAGCCATTCAATCAAGTTTAAAATATATTGTTGGAGTGATGTCAGCATGTCAGTTTCCACCTTCAACTTTCGTTATTCCCTTTTTACCCGATTTCGCTCAGGAAGACGCATCCCCCTGCCCACCGCCGTAAAAAATTAAAAAGTATTTGCGAAATTCCGCTGTGATATCTATCATATAATATGGACTTGTGGTTGCAGGCAAGTCCGTTCGTCGAACGACACAACCCAACGTTCGTTTTCCTGCAAAAAACTGAACACAGGGGAGTAACACACATGGAAACAAAACCAATGCGGGTCTTGCTGTACTATAAGTACGTCAATATCGAAGACCCAGAAACGCTCACACAAGAGCACCTCAAGTATTGCAAGGACCTCGGTATCAAAGGACGCATCTTGATTTCTTCCGAAGGAATCAACGGGACGTGCTCTGGGACTTGGGAACAGACCGAGCAGTACATGAACGACTTGAAAGCGAACCCGCTATTCAGCGACATCGAGTTCAAAATCGATGAAGTCGAAGAGCATGCGTTCTCGAAAATTTTTGTCCGTCATAAGAAAGAGCTTGTGACGTGGCGCTTTGATGGTGAGTTCGACGTGCCTAAACAGCACGGTGCATACCTCGAACCGGCAGAATGGAAAGAGATGATGAATCGCGACGATGTCGTCATCCTCGACGTTCGTAACAACTACGAGTACGATCTTGGTCACTTTAAAAACGCGATCAAAATCGATGTAGAGGCTTCTCGTTACATGCCAGATTGGCTCGAAGAGAACAAGGACCTCTACGAAGGGAAAACGTTACTCACGTACTGTACCGGAGGCGTCCGTTGCGAGAAATTTACCGCATATATGCGTGACCAAGGTCACGACAACATTTTCCACCTTAAAGGCGGCGTCGCCATGTACGGCAAAGACGAAGCCACGAAAGGCGAAGACTGGGAAGGTGAGCTTTACGTCTTTGACGAGCGCATCAACGTCCCGGTCAACACGGTCAACCCGTCCGTTGTTTCGGAGTGCATGCACTGCGGAACGAAGACGGTCCGCTACGTTAATTGTGCCAACCCGGTGTGTAATGCCCAACACTTCTGTTGTGAAGAGTGTGAACCGAAACAAATGCGTTCATGCTCGAAAGAGTGCCAGGAGCATCCACGTAACCGCTATATCATCGAGAATATCGCGGACAAACTTCAGGAGACTGAAGGCGTCGTCGGGTAACAAAAATCGACCAGAAAGCACTTCGAGCCTACGCTCGAGGTGCTTTTTTGACAGAAACTTTACGTCTAGCCAATGACAGAATCGGGTATAGTGTAGATACCATTGTCAGACAGGAAGTGAATCGATTGCTCTTTAACGAACCTTTACTCGCCGCCTTGCTCGCTTGGTTCATCGCACAAGCAGCCAAGCTCGTAACCGAACTCATTAAAACACGAGATTTTGAATTAGAAATCATGTTTGCCTCGGGTGGGATGCCAAGTTCCCACTCTTCGACCGTCGTCGCCTTAGCGACCGTCATCGGTCGAATCGAAGGGCTCGATTCCAGCATGTTCGCGCTCGCCTTGATTTTTGCGACGATCGTCATGTACGATGCGACCGGCGTTCGTCAGGCGGTCGGATTCCAGGCCCGCTTGTTGAACGACTACTTCAAAGGAATCAAGCACGAGACGCCCATCTTAAATGAGCTGGTCGGTCATACCCCGTTCCAAGTCATCGTCGGGGCTTTACTCGGTCTCGTGGTCGGACTGTTTTTCCCAATTTAATGTGAATGATGCAGGCATGTCGTTCCCCCCTTCTAAAAACTCACCATCTTTTTGTGAACTTTCACAACAGAGACGGTATAGTGAGAGAGAGGAGGAATCGACATGCCTTTTTTGCAGAAATCTTATGAGTCGCTCGATACGCTCGCCGAAGCAATCGGACAAGCGATTCGGGCCCCCATCACGATTGAAAATCGACACCATCAGTTGCTGGCCTATAGCACCCACCCCGACTCGACCGACCCGGCACGAATCGCGACGATTATCGGCCGCCGTGTCCCGGAAGCAGTCATCGAAGACTTATGGGAAAGTGGCATCCTTCAAGAAGTGATCGACCGCGACGAACCGGTCGTCATCCCGGCCCGCATGGCCGTCGGTCTCGGTGAGCGGGCGGCCGTCGTCATCAAGCAACAAGGTGACGTGCTCGGTTACATTTGGAGCCTGGCCCGAACGACGCCGTTCTCAGAACAAGAACTCACCGTCCTACAAGAAGGGGCGAACATCGCCAAAAAATTGCTGATGACCATCGCGATGCACGAACGGCGCATCGACGCCGAATTGGAACGTTTCTTTTTAGAAGTGCTGGCCACTCCCGTCTTATCGCCATCCCACCGCGATCGCTTGAATGAGCTCGCACCGATTGCCGTCGCCAGCCGCCTCACCGTGATTGAATGTGCCCAGCCGGTCACCCCGCAACTGGCGGAACGACTGTTTTATGTATTGGCGACCCAGCAAGCGATTGAAGTCGTCCTGCACGCGATCGATGGCCAGCAGTTACTCGTCTGGCATTATATGAAATCGGACTTGGCCGAGGAAGAAACGGCGCTCTTGCAGTGGGCCGACCGCTTTGAAACGCAGCTCCGAGACAAGTTCATTGAAGCGGAGCCGCGCCTTGGCATCAGTCGACGCTTTTTTGAGAGCGACATGCTCTATGCGGCGATGGAAGAAGCACGACGCGTCACGTCGCTTCGCCGAAAGTTCCCGTATGAGCTTGCGACATCGCGCACGTTCGAACAGATCGGAATTTATCAGCTCGTACCCGATTTGGCCCGACGCATCGGGCTTCGTCTCGAGACGCATCCGACCATCGAGCGCCTACAGGCGTATGACGTCACGCATCATACCGAGCTCGTCACGACGCTCGAATGGTATTTCTATTTTGATGGGAACGTCAAGCGTGTCGCCGCTCATCTTCACATCCATCCGAACACCGTGCTCTACCGGATTCGGCGGATTGAAGAACTGACGAACATCACACAAGTCTCGCTCCCTGAACGGGCCGCCGTTTATCTCGCCATTAAGGCCGGTCAATACCGCCAAGACGATTAACGCCTACTTTGTGTTTTTTCACAAAGTGGGCGTTATCACTTTTAGAATCCATGCTAAAGACAGCGTTTTCGGATGGGTCTATACTAGAGGTGTGAACAAATTGTGTCAGTAGAGAAAGGGGAACTTTACATGAAAATCGGGGTATTGAAAGAGATTAAAAACAACGAAAACCGCGTCGCCTTGACGCCGATGGGTGCAGCTGTATTAACTGAACTTGGACACGAGGTCCTCGTCGAGACGGAAGCGGGCGTCGGTAGCGGCTTCACAAATATGGAGTATGTCGATGCGGGGGCAACAATCGTCGACACCGCTGCGGACGTTTGGGGAAACGTGGAATTGGCGTTGAAAGTAAAGGAACCGCAACCATCGGAATATCGTTATTTCCGTCCTGACTTGACCCTTTTCACTTACTTGCATTTGGCGGCCGAACCAGAACTCACGAAAGCACTCGTCGATTCTGGTGTGACGGCCATCGCCTATGAGACGGTCGAGATTGACCGCACATTGCCGCTCCTCACACCGATGAGCGAAGTGGCCGGACGGATGGCTGCTCAAATCGGCGCCCAAATCCTTGAAAAACCGCACGGTGGAAAAGGGATTCTCTTGTCTGGCCTGCCAGGCGTACCACGTGCGAACGTCACCGTCATCGGGGGCGGTGTCGTCGGGATGAATGCCGCCCGCATCGCGATTGGTCTTGGTGCCAACGTCACGATTATGGACATTAGCCCGGCTCGTCTGCGCCAAATCGATGATCAGTTCGGCAACACAATCAACACACTCATCTCAAACAGCTACAACATCGCCAAACAAGTCGCTGAAAGTGACCTTGTCATCGGTGCCGTCCTCATTCCAGGCGCGAAAGCACCGAAGCTCGTCACGAAAGAAATGGTCCAACAGATGTCACCAGGTTCGGTCATCGTCGATGTCGCCATCGACCAAGGCGGAATCTGCGAAACCATCGACCATATCACGACGCATGACGCGCCGACGTACGAGCGTTACGGGGTTCAACACTATGCCGTCGCCAACATGCCAGGTGCCGTCCCACGCACGTCGACACTCGGTTTGACGAACGCAACGATGCCGTATATCGTCGAGTGCGCACAAAAAGGGATTTTCCCGGCACTCCGCGAGAACGCAGCCTTGCTAAAAGGATTGAACGTCATCGACGGGACGGTCACGTATGAAGCCGTCGCCCGCGACCTCGGCTACACGTTCGTCGCTCCAGCCGAAGCCATCACGAAGCAACTACAAGCGTAAACGTAAATCCGCCAGCAACGATGCTGGCGGATTTTTTGATGTCGGCACTCTATAAAAAAACGCTCGAACCGATCGGTTCGAGCGTTTGCGTGCTTATGCGTTCTCGACGGCGATGTCCTCACCGATGATTTTCACTTCTGGTTCAAGCTCAATCTCGAACTTCTCCTTCACCGTCGCCTGGACGTGACGGATGAGCGAGATGTACTCAGTCGCTGTCGCTTCATCGATATTGACGATGAATCCGGCATGTTTGAGTGAGACTTCCGCTCCACCGATCCGCTTCCCTTGCAGGCCACAGTCTTGAATCAATTTGCCGGCGAAGTAGCCCGGTGGTCGTTTGAAGACGCTACCGCATGATGGATACTCGAGCGGTTGCTTCGACTCGCGCTTGTACGTCAAGTCGTCCATGACGTCTTTGATCGCTTCATAGCCGAGCGGTTCGAGTTCAAACGTCGCTTCGAGCACAATCAACCCGTCTTTCGAAATCCGGCTCGTCCGGTAGTCGAGATCGAGTTCGTCTTTCGTAAGTGTCATGAGCTGCCCTTCAGGCGACAATACGACCGCACTCGTGATAACGTCTTTCGTTTCTCCACCGTAGGCGCCTGCGTTCATATACACCGCGCCACCGACCGTTCCCGGGATGCCACAGGCAAATTCTAAGCCAGATAACTCTTCGGTCAACGCTTGACGTGAGACGTCGATGATGGCCGCACCGGCTTGGGCGATCAGTTGATTCCCGTCTCGACGAATCGTTTTCAGTTCGTTCAAGTTTAAGACGATGCCACGAAGGCCTCCGTCACGGACAATCAAGTTCGACCCGAACCCGAGAATCATGAATGGGACGCTCTCGCGATGGGCGAGCTCAAGCACGGCTTGAACTTCTTCATACGTGTGCGGGGCCACGAAATAATCGGCCTGCCCACCTAATTTTGTATACGTGTGTGCCGACAGCGGCTCATCTTGCTTCACGCGATCGGCCGGAATGATAGTGAGTAGTTGATTTAAAAAGCTCATGCGTTGCCTCAATCCTTTACGTTCAATTTTAAAGCATGCCTCGGTTCGTCAAGAGAGAGGCAGGCACGTCACTGAATGATTTCAGTACGAAACACAGTATACAAATCTTTGACAGGGGTGACAAGCAACGTTTTCTTTACAATGAAGGAATTGGTTTATAACAATAATGATGTAGCAACGGCTACGACGATAGGAATTGTAAAGTTATCCCAATCTCGATATGAAATTGCTTCTGTGAGTGTGGCAATGATTGAAATAATGAATCCATATGTTACCACTTGCCAAAGTGGAATATCATCCCACAAAAATAATAAAAAGAGGACGGCATACGAGCTGAGGAACATGGCCATGCTACCTTGGAACGAGCGCTTCTGTCCGTATAAATCATAGGTCACTGTCCCGTACTTCCGACCGATGAGCGCGGCCAGGCCATCGCCCCACGCCAAGACGAGCGATCCTGCCAAAAAGGCGAGCGGCTCTGATTCAAAGAAGAAGAACAGGATGACGAGCAAGGCGATCGGATAATAGACGGTGCCGAGCGATTTACGTTCCGTCTGATGAACCGGTGACGGACTCTTATAAAGAAGGAACGCGTTCGCGAACGTGAAAAAGACGAGCGGCACGGCGGCGACGTACCAAGTTTCCATTAACCAAACTGCAAGCAGCGACCAATGGCCGACCGCGATATGTACACTTTTACGAATTGTCTCATCCGTCCAGCCGAGGCGTTTGCCAATCTGTTCAAGACCGACGAGAAACACCAGGACAATGACGATGGACAGGATGGAACTGACCCATTCATTCATCTTTGAACCACCTTTATCTACATTTTTTGTACGTTTTCATTATACCTTAATCAAGCGATAGCCTAGCTTCCTTTTCAAACATTTGGTAGAATGAGGTCAAATGACTGTATAGCCAACGAACGAAGGCGGCTATAGAAAGGATGCCTGTATGCGCGACGCAATTTCGATTCAAACTTTGGCTGATTGCCTTCACTATATGCGGGTTGGCGACGTTGACCGGGCCATCTCACTCTTCCCTGAGGACGTACGCGAGCATTTCCCGAAAGAACTTCGCAAAATCCACTTGTTTCATATTGAAAAGAACGGGCTGTCAATCAATCAAATCGTCGCTTTGGCGAACACGTTGACCGGAGAGCATTTGTCCGCTACCACGATTCAAAACTGGACGAAGCGAGAAGTCCGTAAAATCATCGGGGTTCCCCGGGTCGGAAAGAAATACTCGCTCCAACAAGCGGCCATCATTTATTTGCTGGATGATTTGAAGCACTTGTTCTCACTTGAAGAGACGAGTTCTCTCCTCGCACTCATCTTCAACAATCCTGACCGCGACGAGGACGACCTCATCTCGCCCATCGACTTTTATCGCCTCTACGCCGAGTACGCCAAGTCGACGAGCCCGATCGAGCTCCTCGACACGCGTGCGAAGCGCTCGATCGAAAAGATGGGGGTCACCCACCCGAACATCTTACACGTCCTCAAACTCTGTCTATACGCCCATCGCGTGACGACACTCGAGATCGAGGCAAAACACTATTTGAACCGCTTCATTTGACCTTCGTCGAATGAGGCTTTTTTTCAGAAAAAAACACCAGTCGCAGTGACTGGTGTTCGTCATATTCGTTACACCGATACCGCGATTGGCATCCGTGATTTGACTGTCAACGTTTTAAGGACAGACAACAACTCGAACATCGAGAGTTGGTCGGCCTCTTTCGTCAGGCAGAAGCAATCATCGTCTTGTTTGCGGAGTTCCGCCACAAGCTTACCTGCTTTGTCTCGAACGCTGAACTTGTAACGCTCGACATCGTATTGAATCGTATAGAGACCGCGTTCGTAGACGTTGTACTCACACTTTTTCCCGAATAACGAGAATTTGTCCTTCAACTGACCAATCGCTTGTCCATCGTGGTTCATGACGACCCACTTCTGACAGTTCGGGATATATTTCCCGTGAGCGATTTGACGGCCTGACAAGTTGTGCACTTGAACACTGCCCTCCGCGTCGCGGTGAACAGATCCGATCGCATCATTTGTCTCGTCATAAATGGTCGCTTCTCCTTGCGTAAAGACGCAACCTTTTACATAAATTAATTTGCGCACCGCTTTTCCTCCTAATACGTTCCAACCGTTGATTTGTGTGTGTTTGGTTGGTATTTCTATGAAACCCCCAAATTGGTACTGCGCGTCGCTTTTTCTCGTTTCAGCGACTACATATTTCATATGACGAAGATGATTATTGCACCTATTCGTGAAAAAGACAACCCCTTTTTCTTCGACACAATCCGCCATTCTGTCAAACTTGTGAACACGCCTGATATTATCGCTTGAAACCGGCCTGTTTCAACATCTCTTCGAGCTCCGTTCTTGCAATCAGACGAACTTGATTTGGCTCCGCCAATTCGTATGCACTATCGGTATAAGAGGAGTTCGTCACGACCCAACCTTCGTTCACCCCATAGTATGGAACGGAGGCTGCGACTTGTTGGACTGCCTCAAGCCCGACCGCTTTTTCATAGCGTTTCGCTTGGACCGCGATTGACCATCCGTCCTCCGCTTCAAGGAGCAGATCCGCCCCGAAGTCACGCGACGCCGGCGTCACCGTCACCGTGTAACCGAGTGCGGTGAACACTTCTTCTAAAAACAATTCAAATTCACGACCGTCCATCCGATCGATGCGGTGAATCGTCGACAGACGCATGCGCCAGATGAGCCAGAGCAGGCCGATTCCTAAACACGCGACGATACTCCATATCGGCGCATCTCCCCACCATAATCCGATGGCGATCAACAAGCTGAGCCCCATTCCCTTCACATCTATCGTCCTCTCTATCTGTTCTTGTCTTCACTTTACCGTTTGGAGGCAGGAAAACAAAGGGGGAGCTGTCGAATGTATTGAAGATGTACCCGTGTGACATACAGAAGGAGGGATCATCGTTAATGGAGAACCGAGGACATCTCCAAAACGAATTGCTGCACGCCTTGCCTTACGGTGTAGCGTTAATCATGACGGACGGGACAATCGTCCAAGCGAACCGGCCGTTTTTAGAGCAATTCCCTGAAGACTTACAAACGAGAACAAACATCTTTCATATGGTCAACCAATCACCGATTACGATGGAGCTATCGAGACGAATGGAGCAAGGCTTGCCTTGGACGTACGAGATGCCGACAATCCGCATCCACGCCATCCCGAACGGTGACGTCTATATCTTATCGATTGAACCTCTCCCGCTCGATACGCGGGTGACCGTCCAACATAACGCGTTCGAAGCGATGATGCACACCGAACTCGACATGGCGATGGTTATGACCGATGCCAATCTGTTAATCAATCGCTTCAATAAAGGAGCGACCGAGCTGTTCGGTTACGAGCCGCATGAAGTACTCTACGAAATGACCCCGTTCGGTCTATTCGAGTCGCGCGAGCTGAGCGAGAAACGGACCCATTATCAAGACGAGACAGAGCGGTTGTTGTCATTCGAACAGATGCTGCGTGTGGCACTAGACCGTGGCGACCGTGAATGGAAGTTTCAACGAAAAGACCGGACTCATTTCGTTGGAAAACTGTTCATGCATCCGGTCTACGAACAAGCTCGCGTCATCGGCTTTTTCTTTTTCGTCTTCGATGTCAGTCCTGAAATCGCCTTGAAAGGCGAGTTGCTGCATAAAGAACAACGGTATCGCATGTTCGCCGAATCGGTCATCGAAGCCGTCCTGTTTCACGAGGGCGGGACCATCTTAGATGCGAACAAGGCGGCCGAATCGATTTTCCGAATCCCGGCCGAACAGATGGTCGGTCGCCAAACGATTGAATTTATCGCCGAAGGCTATCGGGCCGACGTGTTGCGCCGGATCCGGAACCACATCCAGACACCTTACGAGGTCATCGGCCGTCGTGAGGACGGGACGTTCCTCGAGATGGAAGTGTATCCAAAAGAAGTAACGTTCCAAGGCCAGACGCTCCGGGTCGCCGTCATGCGCGACATTAGCGATCGGAAGAAAGTCGAGCGGATGCTCGAGCGGGAGAAGAATGCCATCGCCCGGCAACGAGATATCATCCAATCGATTTTACAGGCCTCCAATGAAGCGTTCGTTTTGACCGAATCGAACGGCAGCGTCCTGTTCATGAACGTGCACGCCCGTCGCCTGCTCGATTTGCCAGGAATCGCCCCGAACAAGATGCAAGAGCGGATCCCGCTCCTGTCGACGTTCCGCACGCGCGACCGCACCGAGATGTTGAAAAAAATCGACTTATTACTCGACGGCTCTGCCCGCGAAGTGTCGATGCGTTTCTCCATCCCGCAACCGAACGACCGGGATGAACAGTATTACGAGATGTACGGAACCGGTATGGATACAAAACGCCAAATCGGAATGGACAGCGGCTTCTTATTCGTGTTCCGCAACCGAACCGAGGAAGAGCGGATGGACCAAATCAAAAACGAACTGGTCAGCACCGTCTCACACGAACTTCGCACCCCGCTCTCGTCACTGTCGGGATATATCGAGCTGATGCTTACCCGCGACTTGAATCCCGAGAAGCGCGAGCGTTACTTAAAGACGATGGCGAAAGAAGCGAAGCGTTTGACCGACCTGTTAAACGATTTTCTCGACATTCAACGCATGGAAGACGGCAATCAAGAGTATAAGAAAGACCATTTCGTCTTGAACGAACTCGTCCGTGACGTCGTCGAACGCTTCCGCGAGACGAGCAACCACTCCATCCATTTCGATGATGCCGATGAAGTGCTCCACCTCATCGCCGATCAGGACCGCATCGAGCAGGTCATCATCAACTTGTTATCGAACGCCATCAAGTATTCGCCGAACCATCACGAAATCGAGGTACGGGTGCGCAAAGAACGAAATCAAGCCCACGTCTCGATTCAAGACTTTGGTATCGGGATTCCGGAGCATGCGTTCGAAGAACTGTTCAAGAAGTTTTATCGAGTCGACAACTCGGATACACGCCAAATCGGCGGGACGGGTCTCGGGCTATCCATCTGTAAGGAAATCATCGAATCGCACGGCGGAAGTATCGAGGTCGAATCGAGCGTTGGCGTTGGCTCGACATTCACGTTCACGTTGGACTTAGCGGAGGAGACACTATGAACCATTACGCTTTCACCGGTTTCCCCGGGTTTTTAGCCGGAAAGATGATCACGCACCTCGCGTCATTGCCGAATCAGATTGGGACGATTTACGCACTCCACCTCCCGACCGAACGTTCCGGCGCACATGCTTTAAAACAGGAGCTGTTGGAAGCGACGTCGTTACGAGATGATCAGCTCGTGCTCGTCGAGGCCGATATCACGCTACCTGAAGTCGTGCTTGATCCAATCATGCGCTCCGTCATCGAGCGTGAAGTGAATTACGTGTTCCATTTGGCAGCCGCTTACGATTTGAACATCCCTTATGATGTCGGATATCGCATCAACTTGCTCGGGACGAAACACATCACCTCATTGGCGAAACGGGCACCCTATTTAAAGCGGTACGTCTACTTCAGCACCGCCTATGTGTCTGGACGCCGTCAAGGGACCGTTTATGAGAACGAGTTATGGCACCGCGTTCGTTTTAAAAACCATTACGAGGCGACGAAGTATGAGGCCGAGGCCATCGTCTCGCGCGAGCTCGGCTCGATGCCGGTGACCATCATCCGTCCGGGCATCGTCATTGGCCATAGCGAGACCGGCGAGACGAAGAAGTTTGACGGGGTCTATTTCGTCTTAAAGTTAATGGACCAACTTCGTCAAGCTGCCCCGCTGCCTTACATTGGACGACAGAATATCGAAGTAAACCTCGTTCCTTATGATTACGTCGTCGAGGCAACCGCTTATCTCGCTCACGCTCCGGTCGGTTTGAAGCGGACGTTTCATTTGACCGACCCGTTTCCACACGGGGCCCGCGAAGTGTACCGTATGATTCACGAAGAGATGTTCGGTCGCCCTCCACGCGGGACCATCCCGCATGCGGTCGCGGAGACCGGATTCTCGGCGCTACATCTGTCGGAACGTTACGGCGTTCCGCGTGAGCTACTCGCCTACTTTAAGCATCAAGTCCATTTCGATTCGACACAGACGCTCCGCGCACTCAGCGGCACTGATATCGTCTGTCCGGATTTAAAGGACTATCTGCCAAAAGTCGTTGCCTATTACGAGACACACAAAAAGCCCTAATTAGGGCTTTTTGTGTGTCATCCGATTAGCAACTTCTCTTTTGGATAGCGAATCTTCCGGTCCATCTGGCGTGCGACCGTGAAGAGGATCGTCAACGAACCGACACGACCGAGTAACATCATGAACATGATAAAACTCTTACCTGCATCGTTCAGTTCCGCCGTGATCCCGAGTGATAACCCGACCGTCCCGAAGGCCGAGACTGTCTCGAACAAGAGTGCTGTCGCCGGAATATGACCGTTCGTCAAGATAGTCAGTGCGGTAATCAATAAGATGAAGAAGAAACTCGTAATAGCCACGATGTACGCTTTTTTAATTTGGAACGCGTCAATCGTCCGCTCGAGGATGACCGTCTCTTTTTTCCCGACGATGAACGCCCACATATCGGCCAAGATGACGGCTACGGTCGTCACTTTAATCCCCGACCCTGTCGAGGCGGCGCCGGCCCCGATATACATAAGAATGATCATGACGCCAATCGAAATCGGCGCCATCGTCGTCAGGTCGATCGTGTTAAAGCCTGCCGTTCGCGTCGTCACCGCTTGGAAGAAAGTGACGTGCATCGCTTCACCGAACGGGCGGCCATACAGCCCGCCTTCATTCGACACCCATTCGAACAACATGAGCGAGAACCAGGCGATTCCGTTGACGATGACGAGTGAGGCAATCATGATTTTCGAATGGAGGGCGAGACGTTTCCAACGTTTCACCTCGGTCGCGTCGGCGATGGTCGTAAAACCGAGCCCCCCAATCATTAAGAGCGCGGCAATCGTGATGACGATAGCTGTGTTCTGCTCGAACTGCATCAAATTGTCCGGCCATAGGGCGAATCCGGCATTGTTGAACGCTGACACCGCATGGAAGAACCCATAATAGAGCGCCTCACCGAAACGATAGTCACCGGTGCTGTACAGTTCGACCGTCAAAAACAACATGCCGATGAACTGGACGATGAGTGTCGTAAAGACGATGTTGCGGACGAGACGCACCGTGCCGCCCGGTCCCGACAAGTTGAGTGACTCTTGGAGCAAGATGCGCTGCTTTAAACCGATTTTCTTCCCGAGCACACTGAGCAACATAAGCGCGACCGTCATAAAGCCGAGACCACCGATTTGAATCAGCGCAACGATGACGAGCTCGCCGAACGTATTGAACGATGTTCCAATGTCGATTGTCGATAATCCAGTCACCGTTCCGGCCGATGTCGCGATAAACAGACAGTCGATCCAAGACACGGGTTGTGTCTGCGCGAACGGCATATAGAGTAATGTCGCCCCAATAAAGATGGCGAGCAAAAAGCCCGTCGCGATAAAACGGGCCGGCTTTTCGAACACGAGCCGATAGAGTGCCTCGATTCGTTTTATGCGCAACTCCCGTACGGTCAATCGATGTCGCATCTCGCTATCTCCTTCAACTCAAGTTTTCTAAGGCTCATATTACTCCTCACTTATAAAATTGCCAACTAGAAAATGTATCGCTAACTGTTTGTCGGATTTTTTGGTAATATGAGAGATAGACTTTATGAATGTTGAGGAGGTTGAATGAAACCGTGGACCCTAGTACGGTGGATCATTCGCTAACGGATGTCTCGCGAAGGTTGGAGCGTCAGTCACAATGCATGCCCGCCCATCTTTATTTCCAGCTCGAAGAACTGCTACATTGGTCACTTGATCAAGAAGTTGTGAATCAATTGTACGCATTATTAAAAAAATACGACGTGTTAACCGATATAGAGCGTGAAGAACGAAATATCAGCATCCAAATGCTGATTGACGAAAACGGCGCTTAACCATCGGGAACGCATTTGCGGGAGACGAGTTAAGTCTCTCGCTTTTTTTGTCTCCTGATTTTTTTTAGAAAGGTGGAAAACATAGACATGGATGTCGTCACGTTAGTAGGACTCATACTTGGGTTCCTCACCCTCGTCGGAGGGATGGTATTGAAAGGAGCCGGGATTGCCCCGCTCATCAACCCGGCAGCACTCGTCATTATTTTTGTCGGGACAGCGGCCGCGGTCAGTATCGCCGTTTCCAAAGAACAGCTGCAAAACGTACCGAAGTTGTTCGGAATTCTCTTCAAAAAGCAGGAGTTACCAAGTAAATCCGGGCTGTTGACACAGTTCGTCGACTTGTCGACGCAAGCGCGTAAAGAAGGACTCCTGTCGCTTGAGACAGCGCTCGAACAAGTTGAAGAGCCGTTCTTGAAACAAGGGATGATGATGGTCATCGACGGCCAACCATCCGAATATATCGCCGAGGTCATGTCGCGCGATATCGAGAACATGGAGCAACGCCATAAAGCGAACTCGGACATCTTTACACAAGCCGGCACGTACGCGCCGACACTCGGGGTTCTCGGAGCCGTTATCGGTTTGATTGCGGCCCTAAAAGATTTGTCTGATATCGAAAAGCTCGGTCACGCGATTTCAGCCGCGTTCGTCGCGACGTTGTTCGGGATTTTCACAGGATACGTCCTCTGGTTCCCGTTCGCCAATAAATTAAAGCAGTATTCGAAGAGCGAGGTCATCATCAAAGAAATGATGATTGAAGGGATTCTCTCGATTCAAAGTGGGGAGTCTCCGAAGACGTTAGAAGATAAATTGTCTGTGTATTTGTCTCCAAAGGAGCGAGCCGACTATGAAGCGCAAAAAGAAGCATGATCATGAGGAACATATCCCGGAAGGTTGGTTAATCCCTTACGCCGATTTATTGACGCTCTTACTCGCCCTCTTCATCGTCTTGTTCGCCTCGAGTAACATCGACCAGACGAAGCTCGAGAAAATGTCTCAATCCTTTAACCAAGTGTTCTCTGGCGGGACGAGCGTGTTCCAAGCTTCGACCGCCTCGAACAGTGACATCAGCCGTACGAACAAGACAGATACGACGGCGAATCCTCGGACATATGAGCTCGCCAAACTGGATGAGTTAAAAGAAGAGGTCAATCAATACATCAAAAAGAACGGGCTCGAACAAGAGATTGAAGCGACCATCAACTCGAGCGGTCTCGTTTTGACGATTCAAGACCGAGCCTTGTTCAGTATGGGGGAAGCGACGCTTGACGCCGAGGCTAGAACGGTGGCCGGCTCGATTAGCGGTATCCTGGAAAAAGCCGGTAACCGTGAGATTGTCGTATCGGGTCACACCGATAACATCCCGATCAACACGGCCCGGTTCCCGTCGAACTGGGAACTCAGTTCGGCCCGGGCCACGGCTTTCATGCGCGGTCTGTTGACGAACGATGCTTTGAATCCCGGACAATTCACGCTTGCCAGTTACGGAGAATACAAACCGATTGCGACGAACGACACCGAAGCAGGGCGCTCGAAAAACCGCCGCGTCGAAGTGTTGATTAAACCACTCGTCGATTTATCAGAAGGCTCACCGAAGATGCTCGAAACAATCGTCTTGCCATAAAAAATCCCACTCTGTTGAGAGTGGGATTTTTCGTTATCGGGTCCATTCGAAGTACTTGCGTGACAAATCCGTGAGCGGGCTGTTGAACAAGCGTTTCCGCCAGTAAAGGTCGGCCACTTTTTTCACGGCCTCGCTTCGCGACGGGTACGGATAAATCATGCGGGACAGCTTGCCGATTTTATCGCCTCGTTGCATCGCATAGACGACGATTTGCATCCAATCCCCGGCCGTCATACCGATGGCGTGACCGCCGATGATTTTGCCGTTCTTGCGCGTGATAATTTTGACGAAACCTGTCTCTTGTCGGTCGGCGACGAAGCGGTCGACCTCGGACAGTTTCGCTTCAAACACCTCGACATCGTCACCATGACGCTCCCGTGCCTCAGCTTCGGTCATGCCGACGTGGAACACTTCCGGTTCCGTGAACGTGATCCACGGCATCTTCGTGTAGTCGACCTTGTTCCAAAGTCCGAACAAGGCGTTGGCCACGACCGCTTTTCCTTCCTCGCCAGCTGCGTGCGTGAACGGTAACGTCTTAATCGTATCGCCAATCGCAAAGATATGAGGTTGTGACGTGCGGTACGTCGACGTGACGTCGACGAATCCGTCTTTGACGTGGACGTGAGCCCGGTCGAGTCGAAGCTCATCGATTCTCGGTTTCCGTCCTGTCGCCACGAGCAGCTTGTCCGCCTCGTACGTGACCGTTTCGCCATCGATTTCGCCGGTGACGTGAACGCGTCCCTCGACTTCCGAGACTTGATTGATGTTGATGCCGATTTTAAGGCGCATCGCCATCTCGAGCTGCGAACGGAGCAACTTGCTCACCGACTCGTCTTCTCGCGGTAAAAACGTATCCTGTGCCTCGAGCACGGTCACTTGGCTACCGAGACGAGCGAACGACTGGGCGAGTTCGAGACCGATCGTCCCGGCCCCGATGACGATGATGCTCTCCGGCAACGTCTCTTCTTCAAACACTTGCTCATTCGTTAAGTATGGCACGTCGTCCAAGCCGTCAATCGGCGGTATGGTCGGTTGCGAGCCAGTCGCGATGACGAATTTCTTCCCAATCAGTAAATCGTCACCGACTTTGAGTTCGTATGGGCTTTGGAACGAGGCCTCGCCGATATACACGTCGACCCCAAGTTTTTCGAAACGTTCCGTCCCATCATGATCTTGAATGATGGCACTGGCACGGTCGACGCGTGCTTTCGTCGTCTGGTAATGGTCGCGGCCGTCAAACTCGGCTCCGAGTACTCGGGCAGCTTGCATCATGCTGCTCGCTTCTTTCGAGGCGGCGATCAGCGCTTTCGACGGGACACACCCAACGTGAAGACAGTCTCCACCCAGGTGTTTTTTCTTCTCGACCAAAGCGACTTTCGCCCCTAAATTTGCGGCACCGGCCGCGACCGTCATCCCGGCCGCACCCCCACCAATCACAATCAATTGATAATCCTTCATCTCATCAACCTCCGATAGCGTTCACTCACGTCTTGCATCCGTTTCCGGTTCACTCCAAAGTCAGAGTGACCGAGTCGTGATGCCGAGCGGAATTCAATTTGTCTTGTCTCATCGTCGAATCGAAATTCGACGTCATCTTTAAAGCGCATCAGTTTCGTCGTGACGACATAATGGAGCGTGTCCTCCGTCTCCTTGACGAGCTCGGTCCGAGGCAGTTGCCCCATCACCATCTTGATTGTCTCGATGCTCTCGGCGCGGTCTCGCCCGTACGGGAGCGGCTCCATGCGTAGCGCTTCGATTGTCGTTTCGGTCGAGACGGCGTTCGGACTACCTGACAATGGCTTCAATGATTTCGTTGCCATGAAAAAAACCTCCCTCATTCTACATACAATTACATGTATCCTGAATTCGGAAGGTTTAACCCTTTTAATGCAGTTCGCTCGGGTCGAGCGGCAAGAGAACGGTCACCGTCGTCCCATGACCGATCTCACTTTCGATGACGAGCTTTCCTTCGTGGGCCTCGATTAACTCCTTAGCAATCGCCAGGCCGAGCCCGCTGCTCCCTTTCGTCACTTGCGCCTGATAGAACATTTCAGTGATGCGCTGCAAGTGTTCCCGTGAAATACCAGGTCCCTCGTCAATAATTGAGATGAACGCGACTCGCTCCGATTGCACGAACCTTACCGTCAACGTCCCACCTTCTGGCGAGAAGCGGATGGCGTTCTCGAGCAAGTTTAAAAATACTTGCTTCAGCCGGTTCTCATCGAACAGTCCGATCGACTTTTGCGGATATCGCTCAATGAGCGTAATCTGTTTGTCTTCGAGTGACTGTTTCAATTGAATCGTCACTTTCCGTAACAACGACACGAGATCAAGTTCTTGCCGATACAAGACGAGCCGGCTCTCTTCAATCTTCGTGTAATCGAGCAGCTGCTCGACGAGCCCGATCATCCGCTCCGTCTCCGAATGGATGATGCTCAAACCGAGCTCGGTCTCGTCCGACACTTTCTCGTCCCCGCCTCGAATCGTCTCCGTCCACCCTTTAATCGAAGTGAGCGGCGTCCGCAACTCGTGCGACACGTTGGATAGAAATTCATTTCGCGTCGATTGGTGCTGCTGGACTTTCGCACCTAAATATGTGAGCGTCCGGGCCAGTGCCCCGAGCTCATGTTTTTCATTGGAATAGACTTCAACATCGAAATCACCTTGCGCCATTTCATCGGCCGTCTCAATGATGTCTCGAATCGGTCGCACGAATCGGTCTGCAATCCGAATGACAGCATAGAGCGCGACCAACCAAATCAAGACGCCAATCATGACGACAGCCATCCAAATCTCGCGAATCAACGTGTCAAGGTCGGCGAGCGGCCGCGTGAAGCTGATGGCGAATTCACTCGTCTCTTCCGTGATGATTGGACTCGTCACCGACAAATAGTGATTCCCATCGGCATCGTAGTCTTGGACGACGGACTCGCCTCGAGCGAGATCTTGCAACTGTTCGGTCGAAAAGGCCGCCTGTTGCGCCCGCTGTCCCGTCGTTTTGATGATTTGACCGGTCCGGTCGACAATCGTCAAATCGGTACCGGGATAGCCGAACGTCCGAACGAGCACCGAGAACGCGCTCGGTGTCTCGAATCCGACTTGCGCCTGTGGATACAGATAGGCGCTCGTCGTCGCATGGCTGAGTAGTGCCTCTGATTCATATTCATAGTAATAGCGGTACGTTCCGTACGACAGGACGCTCACGAGAAAGACGAGCACGAGCGTCATGACGAGCATAATCCGAATGACGAGCTGTTGCTTCATCCGTCATGTCTCCGCCACTTGTACCCATGCCCCCATAGCGTCTCGATATAAGCCGGGTGACTCGGGTCGTCTTCAATCTTTTGACGTAGACGACGGATGTTGACGTCGACCGTCTTTCTGTCCCCGAAGTAATTGATGCCCCAGACGGCATCTAACAGCGCGTCACGCGATAAGACGACTTCCTCGTTTTGGACGAGGTGACAAATCAAATCGTATTCGGTCGGGGTCAAATCAATCGCCTGCCCATACTTCGTCACTTGCTTCGCCGCCAAATCGATGGCGAACGGTCCGGACTTCAACCGTTTCTTTTCTTTACGCTTCACTTTCTCGACACGGCGCAGGAGTGCTTGAATCCGTGCCACAAGCTCACCTGGGCTAAACGGCTTGGCGATATAATCGTCCGCCCCTCTGCCGAGCCCTTCAATCTTATCTTCTTCAAGCGTGCGTGCCGTCAGCATGATGATGCCGACGTTCTCATCTAAGTCGCGGATGGCGGCGCATGCCTCGAATCCATCCATCTCAGGCATCATCACGTCGAGCAAGACGACATCGAACGGCTCACGGTCGAACGCTGTGACCGCTTCGCGACCGTTCGTCGCCTCAAAGACGTCAAATCCGGCTCGTTTTAAATTAACGATGATAAAGCTGCGAATCGCATGCTCATCTTCGGCTACTAATATTCGATTCATATATCCACCTCTTCTGAAGTTCACTACTCTACATTATAGTTACGTTTTTGCGACAAGGTTGTCAATTGACCTCAAATCGTATTAGGATGGAGTCATTAGATTCTGAAGGAGGACTCCTTACCATTATGAGTTACAAGATGATTGTTTTAGATATGGACGATACGCTCCTCACGAGCGACCATACAATTTCCGCCAAGACGAAAGCAGCCTTGCTAGATGTACAAGAACGCGGACATAAAGTCGTGCTCGCGAGCGGTCGCCCGACATACGCGATGTGGGATGCCGCCCGTGAACTCGAACTTGCCAAATATGGTAGCTATATTCTCTCATTCAACGGTGCCTCAATCATCAATTGTGAGACGAATGAAGAAATCTTCTCGAGTACGTTGCTTCCGGAGACGGTCGCCCATCTCCATGATATCAGTGTCCGGGAAGAAATCGCGATTCATACGTACATCGGTAACGAAATCGTAACCGATCAACCGAACCCGTATACTGATATCGAAGGTGAATTGACGGGGATGCCGGTTATCCATGTCGCCGACTTCAAAGAAGCGGTCACGACGCCTGTCGTCAAATGTCTCATGCTCGGTGACGGCGACACGCTCGCTCCAATCGAAACGAAACTGCAAGTCGAACTTGAAGGAAAACTTGCTGTCGCGCGTTCAAAACCGTTTTTCCTTGAGTTCACAGAAGCGGGTGTGACGAAAGGGACGAGCCTCGCCTTCCTCGCCGAACACGTCGGAATTGAGCAAGCCCACGTCATCGCTTGTGGCGACGGGAACAATGACCTCACGATGATTGAATGGGCCGGCCTCGGAGTCGCCATGGGCAACGCCAACACGACGGTCAAAGGCAAAGCCGACTTCATCACGAAATCAAACAACGAAGACGGGATTGCCCACGTCATTGAGACGTTCATGGGAACGGTCCTCGTCGATCGGTAAGTGAACAAACTGGATTGAACCAAGGAGGAATTACGATGAATAAAGGATTGAAACGAGCAGGACTTGGACTGGTCGGTACGGCTGTCGCCGGTGCCGCCTACGTATTTTTGTCCCCGAAACCGACCTCACGTCTCGTTAAGACCTCATTTGCCGGCGGGAACGAAGTGGCCATCAAAGGGTTTGATGAAGTCGTTCAAAAAACATCGGTCCGGAAAGATATCGACTATCATTCAGCCTATGAGAACGGGACGTTCGACTTGATTCGCTATGAAGGCGAGAAACAAATTGTTCCGACCATCTTTTGGGTGCACGGCGGTTCGTTCGTCGGTGGCGACAAGGCCGACGTCTTCAAATATGCGACGTCAATCGCGAGCAACGGCTATAACGTCGTTAGCGTCAACTACGCCCTTGCCCCTGACGTCACGTATCCCGTCCCGCTCCAGCAGCTTGAAGAAGCATACACGTATATCGCGGAAAACAATGACCGCTTCCGTCTCGACCTCGACCGCGTCTTTTTTGCGGGCGATTCGAACGGGGCCCAACTCGTCGCTCAGTTCGTCGGTATTCAATTGAACGACGACTACGCACCATCGGCCGAAGTGAATCAAGTCGTTCCGAAAACGTCGATCCTCGGCACGATTCTCATGTCAGGTCCTTATGACTTGAAACGAAGCATCATCGAGTCATCGAAGGCGGTCAACCGCTTCTTGTTCAAACGGATCGGTTGGGCTTACTTCGGAACGTACAATTGGGAAGACTTGCCGGTCGTCGCGGAAGCGTCGCCGCTCGTGAATATCCCGGCCACGTTCGTTCCGACGTTTATCACCGATGGCAACACCGGTTCGTTCGAAACGCAAGCGAAAGAATTTGCGACGATCCTCTCAGGTCGTGCGGACGTCACGAGCGTCTTTTATGACCGAAACGAGCACACACTCGGCCACGACTACCATTTTGAGATGGATAAGCCGGCAGCCAGTGCAACGTATCGCCGTTTAATCACGTTCTTGCGTGAAACGACGCGTTAACAAATAATCCCCGCCCATCATTGGGCGGGGATTCAGCTTGTTGACTAACATGATTGATATCGCTCGTCCTTCCCGCGCCCACGCTTTCCGCAGGCAATCCCGGAGCCGCATCGCGACTAGCGTCGCTGCTGGGTCTCCGTTGGATTGCTCTCCTGCGGGAGTCGGGGCGCCATCGGACGAGCAACGCAAACGGTCGCCATCTGGCGGCCGTTTGTCTTTTTCTGAGGCCTCGATGGCCGAAGAAAAAGCCCTGATATGTTCTTCGAACCGATGAAAACGGGAAACGGTATGTATGGACGGTCACCGCCTCCGAACAGGAAGGGGAATCAATCATGTACCGAGCCCACATCGCCAAACGCCATGAACCGATCCACACCGCGGCCTCGTTGGACCAGTTGGTCCCGAAAGACCATCTCGTCCGCAAGATCGACCGCCATGTCGACTTCTCCATCGTCCATCGTCTGTGCGCACCACTCTATTCGAACACCGGGCAGCCCGGCATCGATCCGGAGATCCTCATCAAAATCATCCTCCTCGGCCCTTTGTTCAACATCCGATCCGTCCGCCAAACCATCAAAGAAATCGAGACAAACCTGGCGTACCGATGGTTCCTCGGGCTCGGAATGGACGAGAAAGTCCCTGACCATTCGACGATCAGCCAAGCCTACCGGCGACGGTTCGCCGGGACGGACGTCTTTCAACAAATTTTTGACGACATCATCCATCAGGCGGAGGCGCATAACCTCGTCTCGGGACGGATCCTCCTCACGGATTCGACACATATCCGGGCGAACGCCAGCAAGAAGAAGTTCGACAAGACCGAGGTCGACGCGGTCGTCACTGCGGTCGAGGATGAACTGTTGGCGCGCGTGAACGAGGATCGGTCCGCGCACGGAAAAAAGCGCTAGAGCCCGCCGAGCCCGGCGAACCTAAAAAGAAGGTGAGCAAGGTGAGCCGTACCGATCCCGAGGCGGGCTACATGTATCGGACCCGGAAGCCGGAAGGCTTCTTTTGGCTCGTCCACCGAACGGTCGACGCAAAGTATAACTTCATCGTCGATGCCTACGTCACGCCGGGGAACGTGCAGGACAGCAGCGTCTATCTGGAGCGTCTGGACTACATTCTTCAGCATTTCGCCTTCCCGCTCGAGGCGGTGGCGCTCGACGCGGGCTATTTCTCAACGGAGATCGCCAAGTCGCTCGTCACTCGCGGCATCTATAGCGTCATCTCGAGACGCCGCTTCGGCGGCAAGAAAGGGAAGTTCCGAAAGTCCAAATTCACCTACCTCCCAGATGAGGACGCCTATCGCTGCCCGGCCCGCCAAATCCTCCGTTACAGCACGACGACCCGCCAAGGATACCGCCAATACGTGTCCGACCCGAAAGTCTGTCAAGACTGCCCGCTCCTCGAAAAATGCATGGAGAACGAGACGAACCGTCGGATCATAACGCGCCATTTGGACGAGCCATTCCTCGAAGCGGTGAACAGGAATCGATTGACCGCATCCGGTCAATACCTATACCGTCTCCGGCCACAGACGGTGGAGCGCTCGTTCGCCGACGCGAAGGAGCTTCATGGGCTCCGCTTCACGTTCTACCGGGGCCGTGAGGCGGTCCAGCGCGCCAACCTGGTGGCAGCCACCGCACAAAACATGAAGAAGCTGGCCAACCTGTTGGCCTGGAGAGACCGTATACATACCATTTTTTCAATCTTGTGCCGGGCAGAGCGCCTCAAGCTCATCGAACCTAAAAAAAGACGAACCAATTCGCGAAAAGCGAATTGGTTCGTCAACAGCCTGAATCCCCGCCCATCATTGGGCGGGGATTATTTTTGTCAGTTGAGCAATGCGAGCGCGCGGCCAATCAACTCATGCCGCGACGGTGACGTCTCACGTAACGCGTGCAACCGTTCCGTCAACGCCTGTCGAAGCGCATCAGACTCGACGAGCTCCAAACATTCGATGTGGAGCAACCAAGCATCGGGATGATCGGTAAGAATCGTCGGCACGAGCTCATCAATCGACTCGCCTTGCTCCCGCATATTGCGGACCTGATTGAACATCGGGTCATCGTTCGTCCATACTCGGGCGTCACGTTCAATCTGGACCGGCTTCTCCAAGATGACGAGTTCTTCAATCTCGGTACCCGGGAAAATCGACGGCAGCGTATCTTGTCTCACTTCGAGTGTCTCCAGTTTAATCTGTCGTCCTTCGATGGTGACGACGACGTCTTCGAGATGCAACGCCTCTGTCGTCTCGCTGACGACTTGACCGTCTAACCGAATGTCCGCTGTCGCCAACACGTCTTGAAGCGGTCCATCGAGCACGAGCAGGCCATGATTATGCAAGTTCGTCAATTGACCGTGATTGACGTTCACACAGTCGTCCCATTGGATGAGGGCACGTGCCCCAGAGCGTGTCACGTGACGAATCACACCGACGCGATCCGTCCCGTCTTCTAGTCGGATGGTCGATTGACTGCCCGACGCGAGCGCCTTCTCGAGCGAAGCGATCCCACCTTGGTTGACCGCCATCCGTGACTCGAGTTCGTCTAGCGCGTCCTTCAACGCTTCAAAGTCTGGAATGACGAATAACTCGCGTTGCATATTCGTCACGTCTTGTTTCGTCTCAAGGGCGTGCTCCAAATTGAATGGATGCTTCGTGACGGCGTCTGTCAAACAGTGACGGCTCTCTCCGACCGAAGATAACAGGCCTGCCCCGTAGATGAGCGGATTGTCTACATCACCGATGAGGCCAAACTCGACCGTCCACCAAAAGATGCGGGCGACTTGTTGTGCTTCAGAGAAGCCGGTCACTTGGGCTTTGGCCGCATGAACTGCCGCTTCCGCGGCTGCAATCTCCTCGTCCGTCGAGTTCGCATTCTCCTTCACGACGGTCAATCGTTTAAGTGCTGCGAACGAGGCATGTTCTTCTCGATTCATGAATGCCCTCGCCCCGAGCTGACCGAACCGCTTCACAATCTGTGAAAATTCAGGATCCATCAACATTGGTGCATGGCCGGCCGCCTCGTGGATGATATCCGGTGCCGGACTGTACAAAATATTCTCGACTTTTCGGATATCGGTCGCGACCGGCAACATCCCGTTGCCTTGGAAATCAAAGAAAGCGACGCCTGGAATGAGACCATCGACTGCGACCGTCGACCAACCGGCCGACCGCATCTCTTCGGTCATCTGTTCGACGTTCGGGAGACGCTCCGGTCCCATCCCCGTCTTTTTCAACCCTTCGATGTAGAACGGGTGGGCCTTCCCTTCAAGCGTGTGCAAGTTCAGTCGTAAGACGAAGCGCCAGACAGCATGATCGGTCGGCGTGTACTCGTCGTAGAACTGTGGCGAAATATGAGGGGCCAAATGGCGTGGAATGATTTGTGTGAGCATGATGTTTCCTCCTTTAGTTGACTGAACGTAAAAAAATCCCTATCGATTCACTCGATAGGGACGACGATGCCGCGGTACCACCCTGATTACTAGACGGACGTCTAGTCACTCTACTCCGATAACGGGGGACCGCTCAACACGTGAGAGCTCGCGAACTGTAATTCGATTCATCCTATGGGCGTGTTCACAGCACCACACGCTCTCTGGGCCAGGGAAGATGTCTCTACTTCGGTTCGGTCATCGCTTTTATACTGTTATACAGTTATGCTTCTATGCATATTCGCTTTTAAGCACTAAAGTATCTTGTTGCTAGTAACGATAACAGACGATTTGGACGCCGTCAACAAAAAACAGTCCGCATCTGCAGACTGTCACAAACACCAATCGATTTCAGGTTGACCCCACTCACTCAACTTCGCATTCACTTGCGAGAACGGCTTCGATCCGAAAAAGCCGCGATGCGACGAGAGCGGACTCGGGTGGACCGAGGTCAAGACGGCGTGTTGCGGGCCAATAAATTTCTGTTTCTTCTTCGCGTCGTTCCCCCATAAGATGAACACGAGCGGATCTTCCCGCTGCCCAAGTCGCTCGATGATGGAGTCGGTGAACTGCTCCCATCCCTGTCCCCGATGCGAACCGGCTTTGCCTGCTTCGACCGTGAGCGCGGTGTTGAGCAGCAACACGCCTTGACGGGCCCATGCTTCTAAATTCCCGCTGGTCGGCACGGGACAGCCGATATCGTCATGCAATTCTTGAAAGATATTTCGAAGCGACGGTGGGAAACGTACACCGTCTTGGACTGAGAAACTCAGTCCATGCGCTTGGTTTGGCCCATGGTATGGATCTTGTCCGAGAATGACGCATTTGACGTCCTTGAACTTCGTATAGACGAACGCATTCCAAATGTCTTCTCGGGCCGGATATACGGTCGATGACGCATACGCCTCATCAACGAACGCTTTCAAGTTAGTAAAATAAGGCTCGGCCATCTCGGATGCGATGATGTCGCTCCAATCCCCGAGCAGGCGATCTGATAACTGTTCTCCCATGTGTTTCTCCCCTTTCCGTCTTATCATACCCGAATCGATGGCACACAAAAAGGCGAGCCCGATTGGACTCGCCCTTGATCATTATACTGTGACCGCGCCTGCGACTTCTTTCGCAAGTGCTTCGGCTTTCGCTTTTGCGTCAGCAACGATTTCTTCGATTTTGTCTGGGTATTGGTTCATGCCTTCAACTGGAAGTGTCGTCACTTCTGTCACGCCTACGAATGCGAGTGCTTGACGAAGGTATGCGTCTGCGAAGTTGAGGTCTGTACCTGTGTAGATTCCACCCGTACCTTGGATGTGGATCGCTTGTTTGTTCTCGAGAAGGCCGACTGGGCCTTGTTCTGTATAACGGAACGTTTTACCAGCAGTCAATACGCTGTCGAGGAACATTTTCATGCGAGCTGGGAAGAAGAAGTTCCACATCGGTGTTGCGAACACGTACATGTCAGCTTCCATGAATTTCTCAAGCATGCCGTTCATCGTCGCGACTTTAGCCGCTTCGACGTCAGTGAGGGCTTCGCCTGAAGCGAATTTGCCCCATGCGCTGAGGACGTCGCCGTCGATTTCTTGAACATCGACATCGTATAATTCGATTGCTTCGACTTCGAGTGACGCATTCTCATTCGTGAGTGTCGTCATGAACGTTTCTGCGACTTGTTTGCTGTATGACAATTCTGTTGGTTTCGGGTTAGCCGATACGTATAATACCTTTTTCATAAATGGGTTCCTCCATAAGTGTGATCTCTATTTTGTAACAACAGTTAGAACTATATCATCTGTATATCTCGCAGTCAATTAGTTTAACTTCAAGATAAATAGTCAAAAAAAACAGGCAGGCGTCATTTGCCTGCCGCGTTATAACCGACTCGTTTCAATAAATCGATTAACTGTTCAGTCTCTTGGTCGCTAAGGGGACCATAGATGTCTTTAAAAATCTCGATGTGCTCTGGATAGACGACGTCCATCAAGCGCTTGCCTTCCTCTGTCAACGAGGCGTATGTAACGCGTCGGTCAGACGGACAAGCCACACGCTCGATTAAGCCACGTTTTTCAAGCTTATCAATCACGTACGTGACGCTTCCGCTCGTAATCAAAATTTGGTCTCCGATTTGCTGGAGCGGGGTATCCCCTCGTTTATACAAGACGGATAAAACACCGAACTCTGTTGAATTCAATTGGTGGCGTCGTAAATCGTCCTTCACACGGTCACTGATTGCGTCCATCGCTCGTGCCAAGACGATCCATGCCTTCAATTCGAGTGATTCAATCATGTCGGTTTCACCTCAATTCGTTCATCATTTACCTTTAGTATAGCAGGACATGAGCAGTATACGGTGGGAAAAACGCTTCGTCAAGAAACTTCTTCGTTGTCGCCCCTGTCTGAAACGTATAGAATGGAATTATTGCGATTTTTAGAAAGGGTGGACGGTATGCGTGAGTATTACGAGATATCATTGACGATTAAACAAGCCTATTTGAGTACGGTCATCGAGTTGTTGAACCGGGAAGGGATCGCCCCAGACTATGCGCTCGAAAAAGAAGGCGCGGTCTTTTTACTATTCAACCACTTGCCATGGCCGAACGTCACGCGCGAACCCCATGCGGTCGAACGCTTCTTATTGACGTTGTCGCGTGAGGACTATTTGTTCGTCAAAACGAAACGTAAGTCCCCCGTCCCGGACCATGAGCCGGTCGCCTGCATGGGTGCATTCGACTCGCCGTTCCATGAACATTTGAAAATTGAACTCGCCGTCGACGAATCAGATGCAAGCCACCTCGATATGTCGGCATTCCGCCATTATTAAACAACACGTCTGTGTTGTTTTTTTATGACTAGTCTCGCCACAGGACGGGAATAGATGACAATATCTGAATGTGAAAAGGGGAATGTGCTTTGATGGATACAGTCATGTTAATCGTCAACCCGTCGTCCGGGAAAGAGTTAGGGAAAGAACACGCCGCGGCCGCGGAGGAAGTCTTGCGAGAGCGTTACGGCAACGTCGATGTCCGGTTCACGGAGAAAGCAGACGATGCCACACATTTTGCGAAAGAAGCGGCATCGAAACAATATAAAGCTGTCATCGCGATGGGTGGCGACGGGACGCTGAACGAGGCCGTAACGGGGCTCGCCGAAGCGGATCATCGTCCTGATTTCGGCATCATCCCGCTCGGTACCGTCAACGATCTCGCACGCGCGCTCGGCGTCCCGAGCGACCCCGCAAATGCCATCGAGGCACTCAAGACGGCGCAACCGACACCGATGGATATCGGCAAATACGAGAATGGCTACTTCATGAACGTCATCGCGATCGGCCTCATCGCCGAGGCTGTCGACGAGGTCAGTGTCGAGGAGAAAACAAAATGGGGCCCGTTCGCCTACTTGATTGAAGGAATCAAAGCGTTCCGTGAGCATAGTCCATACGCCTTGTCGGTCCAAGCCGAAGAGCACACGTTCGATGGAGACGCCTATTTGGTCGTCATCGCCCTCACGAACTCGGTCGGCGGGTTTGAAAACTTTGAACCGGACGCCGAACTGAACGACGGGTTACTTCACGTCTATCTGTTTGAGAACCTCGGCTTTAAAGACGCCATCCAACTCGCACCGGCCCTCTTCACCGGCAAGTTGAAAGAGACGGACAGCGTCACGTCGTTCACGACGAAACGGGTCCATGTCGACTCGCCAGAATCACTTCCGGTCAATGCCGACGGAGATACGGGCGGTAAACTCCCGCTCACGTTCGAAGTGCTTCCGAGCCACCTCAACGTCTTGAAGCCGATTCAGTAAAAAGGGGACTTTTCAGTTCGAGGGCAAAGAAGAATGCCTGAAAGGAGGGGAACTCGATGCCCATCTCGCTCGTCCCATTGCGAGAAGCGTCCGACGCCATCGTCGCGACGTTCAATCGTTGGAATAACGATCCCGCCATCGTCCATTTGATTCGTCCGGCCCGATCCGAAGCCGAACTCGTCGCGGAACACCAAATGACGGTCGCAGACTTGACGGAACGTCTGGACACGCACGATATTTTCTTGATTTACGACGATGATCGGCTCATCGGCGAGGTGAACTTCATCTATGACGCCCCGCACTTGTATGACAAAGAACGCGGCAGCGCTTGGCTTGGTCTGGTCATCGGTGAACAGACAGGTCGCGGGAAAGGCGTCGGCACCGCAGCCCTCACGTTACTGGCAGATCGACTTCGTGCCCAAGGTGTGCCACGCATCGAGCTCGGTGTGTTCGGATTCAATGAAGCGGCGCATCGCCTCTATCAAAAGCTCGGTTATCACGAAATTGCCCGTATCGAAGCGTTCACGTACTGGGACGGTCAATTTTGGCCGGATATCCGGATGGAAAAACGATTGGATTGAATAAGGCCTTCCTCGCATCGAGGAAGGCCTTTCGTCAGTTATTTAAATTCTCGACTTCGACGACGCGGAACCCTTTTTGTTCGAGTTTGGCGACAATCTTGTCTTTTGTCTTCTCGTCACAGTCCGGCGGCAACGTGATTAACACGCGACGCAACACCTTGCTCTTGGCGTCAAGCGTCATGAGGCTGGCGATTGATGAATATTTGCTGATGACTTTCGTGATTTTCTCGAGCGCCCCTGCCTGCTCACTGAGTGCAATCGTGACGACATAGCTCCCCGTGTCACGGCTCCATGCCTCTTCGAGCATGCCGAGCATCTTCCCGTGTGGCAAAATCCCGTAAAATTCGTTGCTCTCGTCTTTCAAGACCGCGATATACGGAAGTTCTTTGATTGAGAAGAAGACTTTGAAAAAGCCGTCTGACTCGTGAACGTACTTTTGCGTGTTCTTGATGAGTTCCATAACGTTATCGTCTAGGCTCGCCCCACTCATCCCGTGGCGATAAATATGCATTTTATAAATATTACCGCGGAAAAACGTTCCCGTCTCATCGAGCACAGGGACACAACGGTAGCCTGTCTTTTCGAGCGTGTCGAGCGCTTCGCGCAATGTCGCCTTTTCACTGATTGTGACGACATCTTTCTTCGGAATGCATAAGCTATGCACTAACATGCGGTTTTCCTCCTAGCCAAATTGAAAGTGGTCTACACCCTATTCATTACTATTCCCCAAATACGATTGAAATCCTGCCATCAATTTTCAAAACTTATTCCGGTCTGGATGCGACCTCGGGATTTGTCGTAACGCCAAAAAGTCGTTATAGTGAAACTATCCAAACAGACAAAGGGGATTGAACGACTATGACGATGAAAAAAGCTTTAACAATCGCTGGCTCGGACACGAGTGGCGGTGCAGGCATCCAAGCTGACTTGAAAACGATGGAAGAGCTAGGTGTTTACGGCATGACCGCCCTCACGGTCATCGTGGCTCAAGATCCGCATAATGCGTGGCATCACGAAGTGTTCCCAATCGACACGACGTTGATTGAGAAACAGATTGATACGGTCCTCGCTGGGATTGGTGTCGATGCCGTCAAGACAGGGATGCTCCCGACTCCAGAGATTATCGAACTCGCTGCCCGTAAAATTAAAGAGTACGGCATCCAAAACGCGGTCGTCGACCCAGTCATGGCATGTAAAGGTGCCGACGAGATTCTCAACCCGGACGTCGCGGTCGCGATGCGCAAGCACCTCGTACCGGTCGCTAAAATCATCACACCAAACTTGTTCGAGGCGCGTATGCTCGCTGGCCTCGATCAAACACCTTCAACGATGGAAGAAATCAAAGAGGCTGCTCGCTTGATCCATGAACTCGGCGCTGAAATCGTCATCGTCAAAGTCGGTGGCAAGCTCGGCTTCGACACAGCATTTGACGTGCTTTACGACGGCAACGAGTATCGCCTCCTCGAGAGCGAAAAAATCGACCCTGCCTTCACACACGGCGGCGGCTGCACGTTCTCGTCAGCGATCGCGGCTTCACTCGCGAACGGTCACTCGGTCGATGAAGCCATCGAAATCGGAAAAGAGTTCATCACGGAAGCGGTCCGTCACTCGTTCCGCCTCAACCAATATGTTGGGCCAACGAACCATACCGGTTACCGCAAAAAACTAGCAACACAATCATAACGGGTGGCCCGGGACGCATGTCTCGGGTCATCGTTTCCATTGGAGGGAACCGCGTGAAATCAATTCAACCTACAACCATCCAGACTTATTTGGACGCGCATGTATCCATGCCGCTCTATGTCCATGTCGAGACGACGAACGGGGCGTATGCGACGCATAACGACCCTGATTTTCATAACGCCGGTATGTTTATCCGCAACGTCGTCATCGAATATAGCATCGGCCAAATCAAGGGCGATGGACCATACCGGGTCGGCTTGAAGCTCGATCATGGTTGGCTTTACGTCGAAGGTTTGACCGACTACGAACAGCACGGAGACCAGCTCCTGCTCGCCGGCCATGACCGCCTCGGACGCCTCGCCTGCGCCTTACACTTAGACATCAAACCGCTCCCACAAGGAGCCTCGGAGGTGGAAAGCCAATGAATGGACCATTACTCGTTATTTTTCCGCATCCCGATGATGAAGCGTTCAGCTCGGCCGGGACGATTATCCAACACCATAAACACGGATTCCCGGTCACGTACGTCTGTCTGACGCTCGGTGAGATGGGCCGCAATATGGGCTCGCCGATTTTCACGACGCGTGAAGAGTTGCCGAAAATTCGTAAACATGAGCTCGAGGAAGCGTGTGCCGTCATGGGCATCGACGACCTCCGCATGTGGGGACTTCGCGACAAGACCGTCGAATTCGAAGACGAAGCGGAACTCGCGGCACGTTTCAGCGCCTTAATCGAGGAAGTACAGCCGACACGCGTCATCTCCTTCTATCCGGGTTACGCCGTCCACCCCGATCACGAGGCGACGGCACGTGCGGTCGTCCGAGCGTTGCAAGACATCGATGCCTCGAAGCGTCCTGAATTTTTAGGAGTCGCGTTCGACCATCGCACCGACGCCGAACTCGGAAACCCGCACGTCGTCATCGAAGTCGGTCAAGAGAGCGCGGCGAAGCGTGAAGCGTTGCTCGCCCACCGTTCACAGACGGAAGGCCTGTTACGCGCCATCGACAACGCAGAAAACGCCCACGTCATGGAGTTACTCCAACGTGAGCGCTTCTATCACTATCCGTTCTCATGATTCATAGGCAAGGCGTGTCACGTACAATAATGTACCGACAGCTCCTAAGCCGATTAACGTTCCCAATACGACAACGATATGTTCCATGTTCTCACCTCTACTTGGTTATACGAACTTGATGGATCATTGGTTTCAAAGCGCATGTGCTGACATGCGCTTTTTTCTTAGAAGTACAAGAAGTAAATCACAGCCGCCAACACGATGCGATAAATCGCGAACGGCGTCAACTTCACTTTGTTGATCAACTTCAAGAAGAACTTAATCGACAAGAGCGCAAACAAGAACGCGCTAATGAATCCGACAACGAAGACCGGGAGGGTCGCCATCGTAAAGTACTCCCATTTGCTGTAGAGCGACAGTGCACTAGCACCGAACATGATCGGTACGGCCATAATGAACGTGAAGTCCGCTGCGGCCCGGTGACTCATCCCTAAGAGGACGCCCCCTGAGATGGTCGACCCTGATCGTGAAAAACCTGGCCAGAGCGAGAAACATTGAATCAAGCCGACACCGAGCGCTTGTTTATACGAAATCTCATCGAGCGTGGCCGTCGTTTGACGCTTCACGCCTGACAAGTCCGCTACAATCATGAAGAATGCCCCGATGACGAGCCCAATCAAGACGGTCTTGATGGAGAACAAGTTCTCATCGATGTAGTCTTCAAACAACAGTCCAAGCACGCCTGCCGGGAGCAGCCCGATGAAGATATGTAGCAAGTTCAGTTTCTTTGTCGGCCCGCTGCTACGAATCGCGAGCAACTCCTTCGGATTCAATAACTCTTTAAACCGATTTCGAAATACGACGATGACCGCTAAAATCGAACCGAGCTGAATTACGATCTTAAATGTGTTCGCCACCTCTTGACCGAGGAAGCTACTCGAGTTGAGCCACAGGTCGTCCACGAGGATCATATGTCCCGTTGACGATACCGGAGCAAACTCGGTCAGTCCTTCGACGACGCCTAACAAAAAGCCAATAAATAATTCATACCATTCCATTGTTTATCTCCTACTCCAGTATTGTTTCTTATCATACACAACTTTAACCTCACCCGCCCTAGGTCTTAAGGCGTAAAAAAGAGGAAGCTCATGAAGCATCCTCTCTCCGCGCTATGACCGTGACAATCGCTTGATGCAGACAAACGATGATCCCGATGAACAAAAAGGCGGCAAAAAGCGTCATACCTGCCCCGGCGGCGAACAACAGACCGAACAGGATGATCCCGCCATGCAACAACATCGAGACGGACGATTCCGTCGTCGCCCTGATTCCGGATGGGACCCGATGATGCAACACACCGAGATAGAGCGGTTCAACAATACCGATGAGACAGGCCATTCCGACCATAATCACGAGACCAATCGGCCCCGGATAGAGCCCGAGAACGACAAAACCAACGCCGATTCCCCAACCGATCCAGCGTAGCCAACACTCGGCCGTGGCGAAGCGTAGCAGCATCGGTGCGACCAACTGTCCCGGTATTTGGATGAGCAGCAGGATCGTTGACATCGTCCCGAACCAATAAATCGGAAGCTCGACGTCGCGCGCATACAGTTGCCAGAACTCATCGATAAAATTGAACGCACTAATGGTCACGACAAACAACGACGTCACGATGAACACGCGACGATGTTGCCGGATAAAGCGGAAACCAGACCCGATATCTGCCCACGTCAAGCGCTCGTCCGACACGACTCGTCTCGGTTCGACAAGGCCAAAACTACATGCTGTCGCGATGAACAAACTGACAATCGACAGCACGTAGTTCAGCTCGAACGGGAAGCGTGTCGCCAGCAGACTACCACTGATGGCAGCGAGAACGGCTGCGACGATTCCAATGACATTCAATCGACCGATCGTGCGTTCAAACGTTCCCGCCTTCCCGTCCTGTTCGAGCGTCTCATACAACAACGCGTTCTCGGCCCCGCTCCGAAACGCCGCCCCAATGCCCGACAAGGCGATGGCGACAGCAAACCCGACAAACGAGAACGACAACAGTAGAACGATAAACGATAGACATTCCAACCCGACCCCGATCTGCATCAGACGCCGCCGCTCGAATCGGTCGGCAAGGACACCCGTCGGCACTTCAAGCAACACGACGAGGACGGCATAAAGCATCTCGAGATAGACGACCTCTTGAATCGTGATCGTCCGCGACTCCCAAAACAGACGTTCAATCGTATAGGCTGGGATGAGCGCATCGAACCAACGCATCCAGCCGAGCAACACAACGTTTCGACCGACTTAACTAGGTGAACGTGCTCGTTTCATCATACATCTCCTCCTTATTTGTCTATTCCCGCTAACACAAAAAAAGCCACGGAAAAATTCCGTGGCCTGCACATTATTTAAGCAGATTGAGCATCTCGCGATTGAACGCCGGGATGTCATCCGGTTGTCGGCTCGTGACGAGCTGTTCTTGGCAGACGACGACTTCTTTGTCCGCATACTTCGCTCCAGCGTATTCCATGTCGACTTTAATCGACTTGTAGCCGGTCGCATCGCGGCCTTCGAGCGTCTTCGCCGTAATCAACAGCTGTGGTCCATGGCAGATGGCGAATACCGGCTTTTTCGCGTCCATGAACGCCTTGGCGAACTGGACGAAACGGTCATCTTCGCGTAACAAGTCAGGTGAGAATCCGCCCGGTAAGAGCAGTGCGTCAAAGTCTTCTGGTGAGACGTCGTCGATGGCTTTGTCGATTGTGACCTTCGACTCCCCTTGTTTGCCTTCGACTGTATTCCCAGCTTTCTTTTCAATCGTGACAACTTCGTGCCCCGCTTCCACCAATGCGTCGCGTGGACCCGTGAACTCTACGTCTTCAAACATGTCTGTGATTAGCGTTGCTACTTTTGCCATATTGAAACACTCCCTCATTATTTTTATGCACATAGGGAGTGTTCCACACCTAACCGGAGCATAAACATTCAGCGAAACTTGGAGACGTACGGATTCGAGCGTTCAAAGAAACGATACGGATAGTCACGCGCTTCGCCCGTGTTAGGAATGCCGATGCGCGGACCGGCCTCGATGTCTGGAATGACGTCCCCTTCGACGATATAGAGCGGTTCATGTTGGAGCGAATGCCCATACAGGTCCATCGTGATCCCGAGCGCTTTCGTCAGCTTGCCGGGACCGTTCGTCTGATCGAACCGTTTGATGCCAGGACGATTCATGTCGATGATGGCCTGTCCTTCAATCGGCTCGATGGCTCGGATGAGGACGGCTTCCGGCGTGCCGACCGGACCGCTCACGACGTTCAAGAGCGTATGCGTGTGCATCTGATACGTATAGACGTGTCCCGGCAATCCGAACATGACCTCGGTCCGATTCGTCCGTCTGCCCCCGAAGCTATGGGCCGCCCGATCGATGGCACCTAGATAGGCCTCCGTCTCAACGATTTTGCCGACAATCTGACCGTCGAGATGATTGTGGACGAGATAATGACCGAGTAGTGACCGGGCGAGTTCGAGCGTCGGTTGCTCGTAAAATGATGGATCGAGTCGTTTCATCGTCATCCCTCCTTAGGTTTATTTTCTCAAATGAAGACGGGGTGACACAAAGAAGATGCCTTTTCTGATCAAAGGGGTTTCATGATTGGAATCGAATGATATGACATACGAGAAAGTGAGGCGAAACAAGGTGGGGTATCTATTAGAGTTAAGACAGACAGTCGGGAACAGACCATTAATCTCTGTCGGGGCGACCATCCTCGTGTTGAATGAATACGGGGAGCTGTTGTTCCAACACCGGTCCGATACGAATGATTGGGGATTGCCCGGGGGATCGATGGAGTTGAATGAGACGTTAGAAGAAGTGGCCGCTCGTGAATTGAATGAAGAGACTGGTCTTGAAACCAATCAATTTGAACTCGTCGGTGTTTGTTCGGGACCGAAGTTTTACTTCAAGTATCCGAACGGGGACGAGACGCATAGTGTCATCAATCTTTTCCATGCGAAGCGCGTGCAAGGGACACTGGCCATGAACGACGGAGAAAGTCTGGACTTGCAGTATTTCTCAAGAGCTGACTTGCCATCGGACATCGAATCGAGGGCGCAAGCGCTCATCGACCAGTTCGGGGACACGCTATGGGAACTCGAGAGTTCTTTTGCCTAAGACATTCAAAAACCATCCAGGACAGCTAATTGTCCTGGATGGTTTTTAAGTGATTCGATTAAGAAGCGATTCGCATCGTCTCACGTTGCTTTCCCAACTTCACGTATCCGAGAATAATCGAGAAAATCGGGCTGAGCCAGAGGAAGAAGGCGAATGGTGCGTATTCAAGTACCGGTACCCCGAGCGTGGCAGCGAAGAATGCACCCGACACGCCCCATGGGATGAGCGGGTTGATGACCGTCCCGCCGTCTTCGAGGGCACGTGACAAGTAGCGTGGATCGATGCCGCGATCGATGAACCCTTGCTTGAACGCCTGACCTGGGAGCAAGATTGACAAGTACTGTTCGCCAGCGAGCAAGTTGACCCCAATCGAGCTGAGGACGACCGACAACACCGAGCTGCCTGGCGACTTCAACCGTTCGAGCAACGCATCGACGATCGCTTGGAACACGCCGAGTTCACGGAGCAAGCCACCGAACGCGAGCGCAATCAAGACGAGACTGACCGACCAGAGCATCGACTCGAGTCCGCCACGATCGAGCACAGCTGCAATCGTCTCGTTCTCGACGCTTGACTTGAACCCGGCCTGCATGACACCGAACCAGTTTGTGACGTTCCAGTTGCCTTGGACGAATCCTGCCGTCAACACCCCGGCGAACATCCCGACGAGCATCGTCGGCAAGACCGGCATGCGACGGAACGCGAGCACCGCGACGAGAACCGGCGCGAGCAGCGTCAACCAAGACAAGTTGAACCGTCCGGCAAGTGCCGCCTGCGCTTCCGCGATTTGCGCCGTATCGGCCGCTTGACCGTTCCGACCAAGAATTGCGAATAACACAAATGTAATCAAGATGGCCGGTACGGTCGTCCCCATCATAAAGCGGATATGGTCGAACAGTTTGACACCAGCCACGGCTGGTGCGAAGTTCGTCGTATCCGACAGCGGGCTCATCTTGTCACCGAAGAGTGCACCCGAGACGATGGCCCCGGCTGCGAGCGCCGGAGAGATCCCGAGCGCCATCCCGATTCCGAACAAGGCGACCCCGACCGTACCGACTGTCGTGAAGGCACTGCCCGTGAACGACGAGACGATCATCGTGATGAGCAGGACGCTCGGCAAGAACCATTGTGCTGAAATTGTATCTAAACCGATGGAGAGGATCGTCGCCACGGTGCCAGACATTTGCCATACGCCAATCAACATCCCGATGAGCAGTAAAATCAAGACCGGCATGATGGCTTCACGGATCCCGCTAATCATCGCCGCTTCGATTCGTTTGAAATCACGCGTCCGATAATACGCGTAACCCCCTATTAATACCATTGTGCCAAAGATCGCCATATGTGGCGTCGCTTTGGCCAAAAACATCAGTGCGAGCAGGGAAATCCCGCTCATCAGCACGACGAATACAGCCTCTTTTCCTTTCATCTGCATCGACGTCCCCTCCTTTCAGTTCCATTATTTTCTACCTAACCGCTTAAACGCTTTTATGCGCGAAAGTGTTTCAGTGATGTTCTTTACTATACCTGCTTCTCTTTTCCCTGTCAAACGTCTTTTTATGGTAAAGTAAACGCTCGAGGGTGACCTCCGGAGTTCGTAACCTCCTCCGACATCAAAACTAGCGAAAAAGGAAGTGTGCACGTTGCAACACGAAAAAGCATTGGTCGTCTTTAGCGGCGGTCAAGATTCAACCACCTGTCTATTTTGGGCAAAACAACAATTCTCTCATGTGGAAGCGGTGACGTTCGCCTACGGGCAACGCCATGACGCGGAAATCGAGGTCGCAAAAGAAATTGCGGCCGAACTCGATGTCCCGCACCACATCCTCGATTTGTCCTTACTCGGACAACTCACCTCTAACGCGTTGACGAGACATGATCTCGACATCGACAATGCGGACGTCCCAAACACGTTCGTCGATGGACGCAATCACTTATTCTTATCCTTTGCGGCCGTCATGGCCAAACAGCTCGGTATGCATCACATCGTCACCGGCGTGTGTGAGACCGACTTCTCAGGTTATCCGGATTGCCGGGACCAATTCGTCAAGTCCTTGAACGTGACGCTCAACTTGGCGATGGACTATCCGTTCGTCATCGACACGCCGCTCATGTGGCTCGATAAAAAGCAGACGTGGGAACTCGCGGATCAGCTCGGTGCGTTCGATTTCGTCAAAGAACGGACGCTCACGTGCTATAACGGCATCCTCGGATCAGGTTGTGGCGAATGCCCGGCTTGCGTGCTCCGTCAAAACGGCCTTGTCGCTTATGAGGAGGTACGCGTATGAAGAACGCTCCATTCCTCGCCCCGACGAGTGTCAAAGCCAAACAGGACGGCTCGCTCATCTATTGTCCGCACCGCGTCCAAATCGTCAAAGAAGTGACGTTCGACGCCGCCCATCACTTGTTCGATTACGACGGCAAGTGCCGCGCGCTACACGGACATACGTATAAATTGCAAATGGGCATCAGCGGTTTTCTCGATAACCGTGGCATGACGCTCGACTTTGGTGATTTAAAAGCCATTTTTAAAGAAGAACTCGAACCATACCTCGACCATCGTTATTTGAATGAGTCGTTACCTTATATGAATACGACTGCCGAAAACATGTGCTACTGGATTTTCGAACAGCTCGCCAAGCACTTGCCTGACGAGCGCGACGTCCGCGTCGAATTCGTCAAACTGTACGAGACGCCGACCTCGTACGCCGAGTTCCGCCGCGAATGGTTGGTGGACTGATGAAAATCCCTGTCCTCGAAGTGTTCGGCCCGACGTTTCAAGGGGAAGGCCGCGCCATCGGGCAAAAGACGATGTTCGTCCGGACCGCCGGTTGCGATTATCGCTGTTCATGGTGCGACTCTGCCTTCACATGGGACGGCTCGGAGAAACCCGACATGCTCACAGCCGACGAAATCATCGAACGTCTCGACGCGCTCGGTGTGTACGACTACGTCACCATTTCGGGCGGTAACCCGCTCCTCATCGCCGCGATGAAAGAGCTCGTAGCGAAATTGAAGGCGCGTGACGTCAAGCTTGCCGTCGAGACGCAAGGCAGCCGCTATCAGGACTGGCTGTCTGACATCGACGACGTGACGCTCAGCCCGAAACCACCTTCTTCCGGCATGACGACCGACTGGGAGAAACTCGACGCCATCGTCGAACGACTGCGCCCCGAACAGATGACGTTCAAAGTCGCCGTCTTCGATGAGCTCGACCTCGCCTATGCGAAATCGGTCCAGACGCGCTATACGCCGGACGTCATGTACTTATCGGCCGGCAATCCTGAGCCTGGTGCGGACGGTGACATCACCGACGCCCAGCTTCGTCGCTTGAAACAACTATGGGAGGACGTCGCCCGTGATCCGTCATGGCAAAGCGTCCGTGTCCTGCCGCAACTGCACACATTACTGTACGCCAACGAACGTGGCGTCTAAGGAGAATACTCATGAGACCAGAAGACTTACAAGACTTGTCGCTCCTCGGACAGAAGAGCGTCCCCTACATTTTTGAATACGCACCGGACGTCCTCGAGGCGTTCCCGAACCGTCACCCGGAGAACGACTACTTCGTGAAGTTCAACGCACCGGAGTTCACGTCGCTCTGCCCGATCACGAACCAACCGGACTTCGCGACGATTTACATCTCATACATCCCGGACGAGAAGCTCGTCGAGTCGAAATCGCTCAAGCTGTACTTGTTCAGCTTCCGCAACCACGGAGACTTCCATGAGAACTGCATCAACGTTATCGGAAAAGACCTCGTCAAGTTGATGGAGCCGCGCTATCTCGAAGTGTGGGGTAAGTTCACGCCACGCGGCGGCATCTCGATCGACCCGTACTACAACTACGGCAAGCCGGGCACGAAATATGAAAGAATGGCGGAACATCGTTTGTTCAACCACGATTTGTATCCTGAGACGGTCGACAACCGTTAAATCAAAAAGTAGGCGCCGATGAGCGCCTACTTCTTTTTATAACGATTGATTTGTCGTTTAATCGGTTCGCGGAACACGGTCGCAACGAGTGTCAAGACGACTAGCACGCCGAGCGCGAACAATACCATTTTTACATCGCCGCTTACGAGGCTGCTGCCGAGAAAGTTGTTCGCGAACGCCCCGGGAATCATCCCGACCATGGTCGCGAGCACGTACCCCGGGAGGCGCACTTTCGCGAGCCCGGAGGCATAGCTGACCAAGTCAAAGTTGACGAGCGGGATCAGGCGTAAAATCAAGACGTAGAAGAAGCCGTCCTCTTCGATTTTATGTTGCAGCTTCTCATAGCTGCTCGTCTCGAAATGATGCAAAAAGCGGTCACCAAAGCGAATCGCCACGTAGTACGCGACGAGGGCGCTGAGCGTGGCCCCAATGACCGTATAGACGACGCCGGCGAACGTCCCGAACGCCAAGCCGCCGGCGACGGACAAGACGGACGTCGGGAAGAGGATGAGCGGACGGAACGTGAACAAGATGATATAGACGAGCGGGGCGAGCCATCCGAATTGAACGATATAATCCCGAATCTCCGCCGGTCGCAAATCAATCCATTGATAGAGGAACATCGCCGTCCCGAACACGACCAAGACGATCGCAATGATCCACTGCGTTTTCCACTTGTTCATCGGTCGCCCTCCTCTCTTTCTTTCATCATATCGCCTCGTCTCGAAAAAGTAACGCCTTCCTTTTTTTAGGAGTCACATTATGGTACGGTTAGAAAAAGCAGAAGGAGGAATCCCTATGTACTTGGCAGATGCCATCAAACTGAAGAGCCTGCTCCATAAGCAGATTGATAAATTGTTAGAAGAAGTCGAGCGCGTCGCGTTCATCGAACTCGAGAAAGACGAGCCGCTCCCGACGATTCAATCGCGCTCACTCGAGGATATCGAAGTCGAACTCGAGTCGATTCGTCGAGATATGCGTTGTCTCGATCGTCTCGTTTATGAGGCGAACTTGAAGACGGTAATTGAGACGCACGACGGGCCACTCCCACTCGTCGAGGCCATTGAGTTCGCGATTCAACTACGTGCTCAGGCCCGCATGTATCAAGAACTATCCGAGCGTCCGAAGCGCGAGTTTCAATACGGTTTTGGTGAAGGGACTGCCGTCATCAAGCATGCACTCTACGATCCAGAGCTATATCGCTTGAAAGCGATTGACGTCGAGAAGCGGGCGAACCGCATCTCAAACGCCATCAACGCGGCCAACTATCGAACGGAGATTGACTTTGACCCGAGTCGTTACATGTGACCTTGGCCCGGTGAGACTCCGGGTCAAGGATTGGCGCCACCACTTGTTCCTACGTCTAGGATGAGCATACGGCCATGGACCAACCAATTACCGATGACCGATGACACCTTTACTTGTCACTCGTTCCTAACCAGACACGATTCAAGTGCGCCGAAAACGCGCCGGGGAACATTTCCCTGGCGCGTTTTTCACATGTGGTGATTATGATGGTCGTTGTGGTGATGATGATGATGCGAGCTCGAACTACGTCGCGGAGCCGGCTCGTCGGCGAACTTCTCCCCGTCTAAAATACCGAGCCGTTTATATTGGCGGTCAATCCGCTCTTTCGTCTCATCGTGCACGTGCGGTGACTCCATCACCAACTGGTAGCTGCCGAGCGCGACCCGGAACGGCTCCATCTGTGTCCGTTCGACCGGGAACGACGTCACGTCCCGCAAATAGTCGGCGAGACGGTTCGCCGACTCGTCACTCGGATGGTCGGCCAGATCTGACGCGAACTGCTGCATATCTTTCAATAGGCTGTTCGTCTTCACTTGATTGCGGATGCCTGCCATCACGGCGAACACAATCAGTGCGATAATACTAATAATCACAATCGGAAAGATGCTGAACATCCCCTCGAACAATGAATCCCCCATCCCGGTCGAATCGATATATACTTCCTCTCCAAATGCAAACGTATGGACCATGCTGTTGCCCCCCTTTTTCTATAAATACGGATGCAGTCCCATTTGGTTTCAAGACAATAAAAAAACCGTGGCATGCGCCACGGCTTCAACGGTCAGTTCAATTGTTTCTCCATCATGATGCGAGGCTCGTTGTCCTCTGTATAGGCCCCCATGATGTCGTAGCCACACAACAGGTTCAAGATGATGACCCCTTTGTTCGTGTTACGCGCTTTCGTTCGAATCGAATGGAACCCTTGCGCCTTCACCCATTCGAGTTGCGTGTCCATCAGCTTGCGGCCGATGCCATGCTTTTGAAACTCAGGGTGAACGCCGCCGGCCCAGCTATAGAAGCGATACGGCTCGGCCTCATAACCGATTTTGAAGCCGACGAGACGCTCGTCTGAAAAAGCGAGCAACACGAGCGGATTCGCATGGCGATATAGCCGTTCTTTAAAACGCAGTTGATCGATGTCCCCGTATAACGTCCGATACAGGTTAAAGAATTCCTCTTCATAGTCTTTGAAATTCGTCGTCACATCTTTCACGATAAATGAACTGGTCGTACTCATCTTTCCATCCCCTTTCGAAATATGGACAAGTTGTTCGTACGCCTGTACCTTTCGCCGTTTACTCCGTTTTTCCTGTCTCGCGCGCAAAAGCGGTCAAACCTTTTTGCTTATACACGCCGAGCGACCGCTTCGGAAGGCTCTTCACCATCCAATTTTTTAAGATGCGTTGCTTGTCTTTCGCCTTCAGTCCATAGCCTTCCGTCACGACATGACGCGCCCGCGTCGTCACATCGTACAACGAGATGGCGGCAGCGACCGAGATGTTTAAGCTTTGGACGTAGCCTTGCATCGGAATCAAATAATTGCCGTCTGCTTTGGCGAGCGCCCGTTCCGATACGCCGTGATGTTCATTCCCGAATAAGAGCACGGTCGGTTTCGAGACGTCGATGTCCTCGAGCGGGACCGCCTCTTCACTGAGTGCCGTCGCGAGCACTTGATAACCGTCGGCCTTCAACCGATCGATCGCGTCCTCGATGGAAGGGTGTTCGACCACGTCGACCCAACGATCAGCGCTCTTGGCAATAATCGAGTTCGGTTTGAACTTGGCTCGTCCTTCGACGACGTGCAATGTCTGGACACCGAACGCGTCCGCCGAACGGAGCACGGCCGACTGATTGTGTGGGTCATCGACCCCTTCCGTCAAAATCGTGATGTGGTTCGTCCGTAACGCCAACACTTCCTGCATCCGTTTGACACGGTCTGGCATCAACATGCTATACAGTAATCGATCTTCTTCTAATAACAGGCCCGACTGCAACAACTCCTTAAGCAAGGCCGCCTGCTCTTCTTTTGATAATGCCGATGTCGTCTGTCTCCATCCCATCGTTCTCGCCCCTTTCAACCTCTAGTATTGTAGCGAGATTCGTTCCGACTGACAAGCTGTGGGCGAAACGAGTCGAATCAGATTCGATTATGAAAATCCATGAAAATTAGGAAAACGGTTGCACAAATTTATGCAATCGATTACAATCATTTATGCAAGCGATTGCATTAGTGGTCGCCATAGACAGATAAAAAGTTCCGTATAGGAAGGAAGCGTATAGCATGAAACAACTCATCTCGTTCGACTTTTGGCAGAAACTCGGTAAGGCCTTAATGGTCGTCATTGCCGTCATGCCAGCCGCAGGTCTCATGATCTCGATCGGTAAATTAATTGGCATGTCAGCCGGAGACGTCAGCATCTTGCTCACGACGGCTCGCATCATTGAAGATCTCGGTTGGGGAATCATCGTCAACTTACATATCTTGTTCGCGGTCGCCATCGGTGGCTCGTGGGCGAAAGATAAAGCCGGCGGTGCTTTCGCTGCACTCATCGCCTTCATCTTGATTAACCGTGTCACAGGTGCCATCTTTGCCGTCAACGGAACGATGCTCCAAGACCCGGAAGCGACAGTCCAGTCACTCTTCGGAGCTGACCTTGTCGTCGCTGACTACTTCACATCAGTACTCGGTTCACCAGCTCTTAACATGGGCGTGTTCGTCGGGATTATCGCTGGTTTCCTCGGTGGTGCCCTTTATAACAAGTTTTATAACTTCAACAAATTGCCGAACGCCCTCTCGTTCTTCAACGGGAAGCGCTTCGTCCCATTCGTCGTCATCCTCGGTTCGGTCGTTGCCGCGATTGCCTTGTCAATCATTTGGCCGACGATTCAAGGTGCGCTCAACAGCTTCGGTGAATGGATTGCGACGTCACGCAACACGGCACCAGTCCTCGCGCCGTTCATCTATGGTGCGCTCGAACGCCTCCTCTTGCCGTTCGGACTTCACCATATGCTCACTGTGCCAATGAACTACACGGAACTTGGTGGCACGTATACGATTTTGACAGGTGCGACAGCCGGTTCGGTCGTTGCAGGTCAAGATCCGCTCTGGTTGGCTTGGGTAACGGACCTCGTTAACCTGCGTGCCGCTGGTGATACAGCCGCTTACAATGCATTGCTCGCAGACGTCGTACCGGCCCGCTTCAAAGTCGGTCAAGTCATCTTGTCGTTCGCTGCCTTGATCGGTGCTGCTTACGCGATGTACCGCAACGTTGACGAAGACAAGAAAGCACAATACAAGCCGATGTTCTTGTCGGCTGGTCTCGCCGTCTTCTTGACAGGTGTCACAGAACCAATCGAATTCATGTTCATGTTCGTCGCTCCAGTCCTTTACGTCGTCTATGCACTCATGGCCGGTGCCGCCTTCGCTTTGGCGGATGTCATCGACCTTCGTGTCCACGCATTCGGTGCGATTGAATTGCTCACACGGATCCCGATGATTGTGAAAGCAGGATTGCTCCAAGACTTGATTAACTTCTTCCTCGTGTCAGCGGCCTTCTTCTTCTTGAACTTCGGTGTGTTCAACTTCTTCATCAAGAAGATGAACCTTCCGACGCCTGGTCGCAACGGGAACTACATGGAAGAAACAACTGAGAAATCGAACGTGACCGGCAACGAGCAGGTCATGGGGATTATCGCTCTACTCGGTGGGGAAAATAACATTGAAGACGTCGATGCCTGCATGACGCGTCTCCGTGTCACAGTCAAAGACATGTCGCTCGTCTCAGAAGAGAGCGAATGGAAAAAGAACGGCGCCATGGGTCTCATCTTGAAAGACCGCGGTGTCCAAGCAATCTACGGCCCAAAAGCCGACGTATTGAAGTCTGATATTCAAGACGTCATCGGTGCATAATCAACAGGCCAGCTCGTACGAGTTGGCCTGTTTTTTTCTAAAGGAGGACTATCGTGAATATATTAACGCTGAACTGTCACGCCTGGTTAGAGGACCGTCAACAAGAGAAAATCGACTCGATTGTCGAACGGATCGCGAGCGAGGAATATGACATCATCGCACTCCAAGAAGTGAATCAACATAAAGAAGCCCCGCTCATCGATGGCTTGATTCGAGAGAACAACTTCGCCTATGTGCTCGTCGAGCGTTTGAAAGAACAAGGCGTCGATTACTACATGACGTGGGACTTCGCCCATTACGGCTATGACGTCTACGAGGAAGGGGTCGCAATCTTGTCGCGCACTCCGTTCGTGTCGACCGAATCGTTCTTCGTCTCGCAGACGACCGATCCGAACGATTACAAATCTCGGAAAATCGTCAAGGCGGTCTTGGACGGCTTGGATGCGCCGACGGCAATTTACTCATGTCACCTCGGTTGGTGGCATGACGCCGATGAACCGGTGCGCCATCAGCTCGATGAACTGTTGCGTCGCGTCGAGGACGACGATCGTGCCTTGTTGCTCGGTGACTTCAATAACGACGCGTTCATCCGTGGCGAAGGGTACGACTACTTGATTGAGCACGGTCTCCAAGACCTGTTCCATTTGGCGACCGAGCGTGAAGGTGATGCGACCGTCCAAGGTAAGATTGCCGGCTGGGACGAGAACAAGCAGGCGCTTCGCATCGACTTGATGCTGACGAACGCCCCGATTCATGTCTCGCGTCACGCCGTCGTCTTTGACGGCGAGAACGGTCCTGTCGTTTCCGACCACGCCGGTGTCGAAGCGACCGCGTTCTGGCGCTAATCAGACCCTTTTCTTTTACAATGTGAGAGAAAAGGGTTTTGCTTTTGGCGAAAATTCGGTATGGTTGGAAACGACTGATGTCTAACAACAATCTTTTTGAAAGTAGTGATTCTTTTTGACGACTTCTTCAACGCTCAGTCGGACCGACTGGACGCTCATTTTATCGCTCGCCTTGCTCACGTTCGTGCTCGGGACGAGTGAATTTGTCATCGTCGGGATTTTGCCTGATATCGCCGACGGTCTGTCGATTTCGATTGCCACGGCCGGAACGCTCGTCTCGGCATTTGCCATCACGTTCGCCATCGGGACCCCGCTGACGATGTCATTGACGAGTCATTTGCCGAAACGAAAACTGATGCTCACGCTCACCGCGCTATTCATCGTCTTCAACTTGTTCAGCAGTCTCGCCCCGACGTATGGGACGTTACTCGCGCTCCGGATGATGACCGCCGTCGTGACGGGCGTGCTCATCTCGCTCGCCATGCTCGTCGCCAGTGAATCGGTGCCGACCGGGAAGCGTGGGATTGCCGTCTCGTTCATCTTCGGTGGCTTCACGATGGCAAACGTATTCGGTGTCCCGCTCGGTACGTTCATCGGGCAACGGGCCGGATGGGAAACGACGTTCTTGTTGACGACCGCTTTAGGCGTCGTCGCATTTCTCGCCGTCTACCGCGTCGTCCCGAGTCAGTTGACGAGCGTCAAGACGTCGATTGCCGATCAGTTACGCCTCTTGACGAACCCGCGGATTTTAACCGCGTTCTTCATCCCCGCGTTCGGCTTCGGCGCGACGTACGTCGTCTATACGTATCTCGTGCCGATTTTGAAAGGCGTGCTCGGCGTCCCTGTCGCTTGGGTCAGCCCGATTCTGTTCGCTTACGGATTCATCTCCATCTTCAGCAATATGGCGGCCGGGAAAATCGCCAGCCATAATCCGATTGGACGGCTCCGGTTCGTCTTTCTCATCCAAGCGCTCGTCTTGGCTGCCTTGTACGTGACGACATCGAACGTGACACTCGGTCTGATCAATATCGCGCTCATGTCGTTCATGGCAATTCTGCTGACGACCTCGACGCAAATCTATTTGATCGACTTGGCCGAAAAGTTCAATCCGGACGCCAAAGGCCTGGCTTCGTCACTCATGCCGGTCGCCAGCAACGTCGGGATCGGGATGGGCTCGGCCCTAGGTGGTCTTGTCTATGCGAACGCACCTGTCATGACGCTCGCCCTCGTCGGTGGCGCCGTCGCGCTCATGACCGCCTTGCTGACCGCGGTCAGTCATCAGCTCGACCAACGTTAAAACAGCGTGCCCCATGATGTGGGCACGCTGTTTTTTAGAGCCAATCCAAGATTTGATTAATCGTCTCGTCGAGTTGTTGTTTGGCGCTGAGTGGGCTATCGTTATCCCCGTCCTGCGGGCCGTACATTCCGAAGTTGGCGTGATTGCCGTCTTTGATTTGATGGAAGACGGCGTCATCCGGGACGTTGTCACGGCTCGCCTCGATATCAGCCGGTGTGGCCAGATCGTCACGTTCACCGGAAACCGACAAGACACGCAGATTGCTATCCGCCATTGTACTAATCGGATACGAGGCGAGGAAGATGACCCCCTCGACTTGCTCCTCGTGTTCGAGCGCGTAACCGGACGCCGCCGAACCGCCGAGTGAATGACCGCCGACGACCCAACGTTCGATGTCTGGATGGGCGGCGATAATCGTCTCCGCAGCATCAATATCTGCTATCCCGAGATTCAAGCGCAACGATGGGATGGCGACGAAGCCACCTTCCTCTGCCAGTCTGGTGCCATAGTAAGCGTACGCCTCTTTCTCGACTTTCGCTCCAGGATACAGGATGAAACCAACCTCGCTGTCTGTCTGCCCGAACTCGAGACGATTGTTCACTTCCGTCGCCTCAGCCGCGTAACCGAGCGCCTCTTCCGTCGGTCCGTACGTCAGTTGCGTCCACACGAGGAAGCCGATGATGGCGACCAAGATGACTCCTAATAGGCCGAGGCCAATCCACTTCAGTTTTTTCTTCATTATATACCTCCATTTGCATCAACTTCCCCGTCACGGTACACTAGTATTAAAAAAGGGAAATGGCAGGGGGACATCATGACCAAAAGTTCTGTAACCACGACGATTCAGTGGTTTATTTTTATTTTAGCTACAAACATTGTACCACCGCTCTCGATCGCTGCCTTATTTGAACTGTCGCCAGGCGAGACGATGACGTTCATCTCACGTTCACTGTTCGTCTTCGCACTCTTCAGCATCATCCAGACGCTTCTCGGCCACCGCCTGCCCATCTTAGAAGGACCAGCCGGGATTTGGTGGGGTGTGTTCACACTCTATGCCTCCATCGGTCCAGCACTTTATGGGAGCGGACAAGAGACGCTCCAAGCGCTCGGTTTCATGTTGTTCTTAAGTGGTGTGCTCGGTGTCGTCATGACTGTCACCGGACTGTTGCGACGGATGCTGTCGTTGTTCACCCCACAAGTGCTCGGGGTCTATATGATTCTGCTCGTCCTGCAACTGTCGGGTGCCGTCATCAAAGGCGGCTTTGGCGTGACCGAGGACGGCATTAACATCGTTCAAGCCGTCGCGACGGCCGGTCTCGTGTTGTTCGCGCTCACACTCGAGCGTAGCCGGTTCAAACAGTATGGACTCGTCATGACGCTCATCGCCGGATTTTGGTTGTTCAACTTGCTCGGACTCGGCAACCCGATTGTCCGTTCCGAGTCATTCTTCCTTGTTCCTGAACTGTTCCCGTTCGGAACGTGGGTGTGGGATTGGAACTTGCTTCCGACTGCGTTCGTCATCACGCTCCTTCTCATGACGAACGTCCTTGCCAATATCAAATTGATTGAACGCATCGTCAGCTCGCGTGAGAAGCGTCAAATCGAAGGCAACGTCCCGGCGTCTGGTGTCGTCAGTGGGATCAGTCAAATGGTGGCGGGCATGTTTGGGACACCCGGACCGGTCGCCATCTCTGGAACGGCTGGTTTCTTATCCTCGACGGAGAGCGTCCATCGCTCACCCCATCTCGTGGCCCACGCTGTGATGATGGTGCTCGCCCTCATCGGTCCGTTCGTTTCGCTCATCGCGAGCATCCCGGCCGCCGTTGGATACGCCATCGTCACCCCGCTGATCGCGACGATGATTATCATCGGGATTAACGAGGCAGCGTTCGAATTGAACCAAAAGACGGCGTCACTCACTGTCGGTCTTCCACTTGTGATTGGGGCCGGCGCGATGTTGCTCCCACCTGGGGCGATGAACGATTTGCCGCCGCTCTTGGCGACCGTGTTCTCGAACGGACTCGTCCTCGGAACAATCGTCGCCTTGACGACAGCCATCCTCAGCCGTATCAAAGACTAAAAAAACTGACCTCGCGTGAGGTCAGTTTTTTTCGGTTACGTGCATATGGAACGCAGCGTCGTGCGGCAAGACGGCACCGTCTTCGGCCTCGAAGTGTGCGCGGTCCTTGACGTAGGCGGCAATCGAGATCGTGTCGCGGTGAAGCGCCCGTTTGAACGCTTGCTCGGCCGTCACCGGTGTCCCATCGTCATTTTTCAACTCGAGACCCATCAGCTTATACCCGAGTGTCTGTCCGCCACGGCGCATCTGACATGCCTCGAGCGCGTAGGCGATGAGTGTCGGCGTGATGACGACGTGGACGAACTCGCTCTTCACTTTCTTGCGGACGAGCTGCTCGACACCAAAACTTAGCAATCCGGCAATGACACCGTCAATCAAGACGGCTTTGGTCCGTTTCTTCGTTAATGGGTTCATTGGCTCATCCTCTGCATCATGCCAGACGTCAATACTTCGATGCCTTGTCCTTCTTCCGCGGCCATAATCAACGCGCGCGCCACATGGAGCGCTTGAATCGGTGCAGCATCTGGTAATTTATCGAGCAATAACGGTTGGAGCGGACGGCTGACGACCTCGGCTGCTTTCTCGCCGAGACGGAACTCCTCGCGATCTCCGAGCAAGAGCGACGGACGGGCGATAATCAAGTGTTCGAAGCCAAACACTTTGAGCCCGTTCTCGAGCTCCCCTTTCACCCGGTTGTAGAAGAAAGGTGACCGAAGTGACGCGCCTTGCGCCGAGACGACGGCGTAACGTGTCGCCCCGTGTCGTTTCGCGACACGGGCCACTTCAAGCGGCAAGTCGAGATCGACATGTTTGAACGCCTGACGTGAACCGGCGACGGCAATCGTCGTCCCAAGTGCGCAGTAGACATCATCAATGTGCGGCAACGCCTCGTCCATTCCTTCGAACCCGACGACTTCATGCAGTTTCGGATGACTCCATCGTTTCGAGCGGCGGACGATTATCCAGACTTGATCATACCGTTCTTGTTCGAGCAACTGTTCGACGAGTTCGCGTCCAATCAATCCGGTGGCGCCAACGACAAGTGCAGTTTTCCCCATGCTTGTTCCCCCTAGTTACGTAGTTCCTTTCAGTCTAGCTGACTTGCCGGTTATCGGCAACGACCTCGGCCGGACGGAACCGATCGACGAGTCGGAAGAACCCGTTCAATAACAAGGCAGTGAACGATCCGGCGACGATGGCACTGTCCGTGAACAACTGCACCGCTTCCGGCATATTTGCGACGATGGCCGGGTTGGCCGTGATGCCAAGTCCGACACCGATCGACAAGGCGATTGTAATCAAGTTCTCATTTTTCGCAAAATCGACTTGGCTCAAAATCCGAATCCCTGACGCGGCGACCGTGCCGAACATGACGAGCATCGCCCCGCCGAGAACCGGTTTCGGGATCAATGTCGTGAACGTCGCGACTTTCGGCAAGAAGCCCAGCAAAATCAACAGACCGCTCGTCCAGAAGATGACGCGACGTGATTTGACGCCTGACAATTGGACGAGACCGACGTTTTGACTGAACGTCGTGTACGGGAAGCTGTTGAAAATCCCTCCGAGAATCGTTGCCACACCCTCGGCCCGATACCCTTTCGTCAACTCGTTCGAGCCAATCGGTTTTTTCGTGATATCGCTCAATGCTAAGAAGACACCGGTCGATTCAATCATCGAAATGATGGCCACGAGCGTCATGACGAGGATGGCCGAGACGTCAAACGTCGGCATCCCGAAGTAGAACGGTTGTACCATTTGGAACCAACCGGCCTCACGGACCGGACTGAAATCGACGAGACCGAGGAACGCGGCGACCCCTGTGCCGATCAAGACCGCGAACAAGACTGCGGCCGCGCGCGTGAACACGGTACCGATTCGGTTCAAGACAAGAATCAAACCGATGGTCAAGCCACCGAGCGCCAAGTTTTGCATCGAAGCGAAGCCAGGCTCACCCGGCATCCCGCCGCCGATGTCATTGACAGCGACTGGGATGAGCGAGAGACCGATAATCGTCACGACCGAGCCGAGCACGACCGGCGGGAAGAAGCGAGCCAGTTTCCCGACAAAGCCTGATATTAGAATAACGATAATCCCGCTCGCGATGAGTGCCCCATAGATGGCGGTGATTCCGCTCGAACTACCAATGGCAATCATCGGACCGACCGCGGTGAACGTACAACCGAGTACGACTGGCAGACCGACACCGGTGAAACGAGTCGTCCAGACTTGTAACAGCGTCGCGACGCCACACATGAACAAATCGATTGCGACGAGATACGCGAGTTCCGTCGGACCGAGTCCGATGGCACCACCGACGATGAGCGGGACGATGGCCGCGCCCGTGTACATGGCGAGTAAGTGTTGGAAACCAAGGCTGGCTGTCTTAAACGTATTCATCGGACCACCTCCACGAAGGAAATCTCACCCGCTTCAAGCTTCGCAATTCGGGCTAGTGACTCGACTTGATAGCCTCGCTCGAGCAACTTGTCCCGTCCCGGTTGGAACGACTTCTCGATGACGATGCCGACACCGGCGACGACCGCACCGGCGGATTCGACGAGTTGCGTCAAACCGAGAGCGGCTTCCCCGTTGGCGAGGAAGTCATCGATGACGAGCACTCGTTCTTCGGGTTGGACGAAGCGACGGCTCAAACTGATGCGGTTCGTCTCTTGTTTCGTGAACGAGTAAACGTCCGCTTCGACGAGATCGTCTTGGAGCGTAAGTGATTTACGTTTACGGGCAAAGACGAACGGGATGTTCATCTCAAGCGCCGTCATCATGGCTGGGGCGATTCCGCTCGATTCCAATGTGACGATACGATCGATTCCCGCGTCACGGAACCGGTCCGCGAACTCACGACCGATCGCCTGCATCAAGACAGGATCGACTTGATGGTTTAAGAAGGCATCGACTTTCAATACGTGTTCGGACAACGCTTGCCCTTCGTTTCTGATTTTGTCTTCTAACTGCTTCATTGTTTTCCCTCCAATAAAAAAATGCGATTCGTCACCCCAACCCGGGGACGACGAACCGCATGGAAACAAAACGAATGCACACGACAAGCGTCACCCGTAGTCGAACCATTTACGGTGGTTCGGTAGAGACTTGCGGGCCATATTCCCGCTGATATACGAGTGCGAATCTTTTATTTATATAAGATAGGACTTATTCTAGACGATATTTAATAAATTGCAACCTGTTTCTGAAAAGACGGCTAAAAGTTCGATTTTTCTGAAACTGCTGTATACTGAAGATACTGGAAAAACGAGAGGAGCCACATCCATATGAAGCTATTCGTATTAGGGGCCACCGGCCGGACCGGTCATCAGTTTGTCGACCAGGCCATCGAGCATGGCCACCATGTGACCGCCTTCGTGCGGGAACAGAAAAAATTGATTCCGACCCCGCAACTTGAAATCATTGAAGGCGACGTCACAGACAGCGCCGCTTTGACAGACGCCCTCGCTGGTCATGACGCCGTCATCAGCTGTCTCGGGACCGACTTGAGCGATTCGGACTTCTTGGCCCGCGTCACCGACGCACTCGTCCCGGCGCTGAAAGCAAATGACGTCACTCGGGTCGTCTACCTCGCCTCGGCTGGAATTGATAAAGAAATTCCGGGCCTTGCTGGTACGGTCGTGACGTTCATGCTTCGGAAGCCGCTCCGTGATCACCGGGCCGCGGTCGATTTGTGGCGCAACTCGTCGTTCGATTACACGATCGTGCGGCCGATGCAACTGACGGACGGCCCCCCGACCTCGGTGTATCGAACGTCTATCGACAGCATTCCAGACAACGGAAAACAGATTTCACGGGCCGATGTCGCCCAGTTCATGCTGAACGCCGTTGAAGAACAACACTTCGTCCGCCAATCAGTCGGGCTGGCGTACTAATTTTTTTGAATCCATGCTACAATATCGGATAGTCAACTTTGAAGGGAACGAATAAGAAATATGAGTATATTAACAGTACAAAACTTGAGCCACGGTTTCGGTGACCGCGCCATTTTGAATGACGTGTCTTTCCGTCTATTGAAAGGCGAACACATCGGCCTCATCGGAGCGAACGGTGAAGGAAAATCAACGTTCATGAACATCATCACGCGCAAACTCCAACCGGACGAAGGGAAAATTGAATGGGCGAAAAATGTCCGCGTCGGTTACCTCGACCAGCACGCTGTCCTCGAGCGTGGGATGACGATTCGGGACGTGTTGAAGAGCGCGTTCCAATACTTGATTGACACCGAAACACGAATCGGTGAGCTCTATATGGAAATGGGCGATGCGACGCCAGAACAGATGGACGACATGCTCGCTGAAGTCGGCGAACTGCAGGAAATGCTCGATTCGAACGACTTTTATATCATCGACGCGAAAGTCGAAGAAGTCGCTCGCGGTCTCGGTATTTTAGATGTCGGACTCGACCGTGACGTCACGGACCTCTCAGGTGGTCAGCGGACAAAAGTATTGCTCGCGAAATTGCTTCTCGAGAAGCCGGACATCCTCCTCCTCGATGAGCCGACCAACTATTTGGACGAGGCCCACATCGAGTGGTTGAAGCGTTATCTCCAGAACTACGACAACGCCTTCATCTTGATTTCGCACGATATCCCGTTCTTAAACAGCGTCATCAACTTGGTCTACCATATGGAGAACCAAGACTTGTCACGCTATGTCGGGGACTACGACAAGTTCATGGAAGTGTACGAGATGAAACGCTCGCAGCTTGAATCGGCTTATAAACGCCAGCAGGCTGAAATCGCCGACTTGAAAGACTTCGTCGCCCGCAACAAGGCACGCGTCTCGACGCGGAACATGGCGATGTCACGCCAGAAGAAACTCGATAAGATGGACGTCATCGAATTGAGTGCGGAACGTCCGAAACCAGAATTCCGGTTCTTGCAGGCACGCACGTCAGGTCGTCTCATCTTTGACGCCAAAAATCTCGTCATCGGTTATGACGAGCCGCTCTCACGCCCGCTCGACCTCCAAATGGAGCGCGGTCAGAAGATCGCCCTCGTCGGTGCGAACGGGATCGGGAAAACGACGTTGTTGAAGAGTCTTCTTGGCATGATCAACCCGCTTGAAGGAACCGTCGAACGCGGTGAGTTCTTGGAGATCGGGTACTTCGAACAAGAAGCGGCCGTCAGCAACAACACGTGTATCGAAGAGATTTGGAGCGAGTTCCCGTCCCTCAACCAGCAACAAGTCCGCGCCATGCTCGCGAAATGCGGTCTCATGACGAAGCATATCGAGAGTAAAATCGCGGTCCTCAGTGGTGGAGAGAAAGCGAAGGTCCGTCTCTGTAAGCTCCAAAACAACGAATCGAACTTGCTCCTCCTCGATGAGCCGACGAACCACTTGGATGTCGACGCGAAGGAAGAGTTGAAACGTGCGTTGAAAGAATATAAAGGCAGTATCCTACTCATCAGTCACGAACCAGAGTTCTATCAAGACATCGTCACCGACGTCTGGAACTGCGAATCGTGGACGACAAAAGTATTCTAATCCGTGTAGAGGAAGTGGCGTATGGCTGGCCCGATTCAAGTTAATGAACGCATCGTTCTGTATGACATCATTCGAGGTTTTGCCCTGTGCGGCATCTTCCTCGTCAATATCCCCACAATGCTCGGAAGCGACTGGATTTCCGGTCGCGCCGACTATGCGGGGAGCGATTTACTCGTTCGGACGCTGTTCGATTTGTTCGTCCAGACGAAGTTTTACACGATTTTCTCGCTCCTGTTCGGAATCGGCTTCTCGATTTTTCTCGAGCGCTCGTATGCGCGCGGGGACTCGGTCGCCCGTTATATCCGCCGTATCGCGATTTTGTTTCTATTCGGACTCGTTCACCTGGCCATTTGGTCGGGTGACATCTTACATACGTACGCGATGTGGGGCTTGTTGCTCCCACTGTTTTATGGATTAAGCAACCGGGCGATTTTGACATGGGCATGGAGTTTGTTGATTGGGAGCTTTTTACTCTTCTATGTCTCATCCATGTACTTAGAATTGTCGCTCGGATTTAGGTTTAGTGGTGATCCTTTCCCGGCAATCTTTAATTCTGGATTCGGCCCATGGTTCGACTATCGCTTAGACGAAGAGATTTTTGACATGTTCCAAAACTCATTTTTTGTTGGGGTTGAAATTCTAAGCCTGTTCTTGTTCGGCCTGTATATTGGACGCGAACGGAAACTCCTCACGTGGAGCATCCGAGGATTGACCCGGACGGCCATCATCTGCACGATAGCGGCCCTACCGTTCTTCGCAGTTATTATTTGGCATCACTACGGTAGCGGTGCCGAGTATTCGGCGACGAACTCTGCGGCTATCCTCGTCTCTGGGAAACTGCTCGCGACGACGTACGTCTGTCTCTTTACGATCGCCGTCCGTAACGGGCGCGCATTCCGTCCGCTGCAGGCGCTCGGCCGTATGGCGCTGACGAACTATTTGACGCACACGCTCGTCGTCGTCCTGCCCGTTATCGCCCTCGGCTACTACGGTCGCCTGTCGTTGACGGAAGGATTGTTCTTAAGTATCGCAATTTTGATTGCCCAAGCGTTCTTCTCGATGTGGTGGCTCAAATCACATCGATACGGTCCGTTCGAGAAATTATGGCGAATCGGAACGTATGGACGACAAAAACAAGCATCTTAACCGCAAAAAGGCTCGAAGCAGATTGACCTGCTTCGAGCCTTTCTCGTTTCTTATTCGAGCCTTTCTCGTTTCTTAGTTCGTCGCCGCTGCTGTGAGCACCGGTACGATTTGCTTTTTACGTGAGACAACACCAGGGAGTGTCGCAAGACCATCGACCAATTTGACGTTGAACGCCTGCTCGAATAGATCCGTCTTCTTACCGACAACGAGTGCTTCTGAATCGTTCGTCAAAATGTTCGTGATGGCGAAGACAAACAAATCGAGTTCTTTGTCTAACATCTTCACGGCCATTGCCGCTTCGACTTCAGCTTTACGGCTCAATACATCGTTCGCGTCGACCGTGTTCACTTGAGCAATCTCAATGCGGTAGTCACCCATCGCAAACTCTTTCGCGTCGAGCGAGATGAGTTCTGGGATTGTCTTTTGGCTAAGGTCGGCTCCAGCTTTCAACATCTCAAGACCGTATGTCTCGATGTCTGTACCTGAGATAGCTGCGAGTTCTTTTGCCGCTTTGATATCCTCGTCCGTGCATGTCGGTGACTTGAACAAGAGCGAGTCCGAGATGATCGCCGATAGCATCAATCCTGCCATGTCAGGCGCGATTTCGACACCGTGCTCTTTATAGAGTTTGAGCAAAATCGTCGCCGTGCATCCGACCGGCTCCGCCCGATAGTAGAGGGCATCTGCTGTTTGGAAGTTGGCGATACGGTGGTGATCGACGACTTCAAGGATGCGCACGTCTGCGATGTCTTCCGCACTTTGTTGGAACTCGTTATGGTCGACCAAGATGACCGAGTTCACTTCGTCTGAGACGCGTTCCACGAGGCGTGGTGCCTTGACGCGGAAGTGGTCGAGCGCATATTGCGTCTCCCCGTTCACTTCACCGAGGCGGATCGCCTCGGCGTCCATCCCTAACTTTTTCTTGAGCTCCGCGTAAGCGAGCGCCGAGCAAATCGTATCCGCATCTGGATTTTTATGTCCAAAGACTAGTACTGTACTCATCATACATTCTCCTCACTATGATAGTTTTCCCTTATCCATTATAACGTCTATACTCATTCTTTCAATTCCCAAACAAAAAGAGCCACTAGGGGCTCTTTACGCTTGTTCGTCTTCGTCCGTCTCTTCGAGGTCCGAATGATCCCCTTTTGAATCTTCTTCGTGCGAAATATCCGGTTGGTCTCGTTTCAACTTCTCTTGTTCTTCTTGTTCACGCTTTTTATCTTGTTCTGACATCTGTCTCATCCTTTCGGTTTTGTCATGTCGTAGACTGTTCCCCGAGCTGGATGGCTTCAAACGGATGTATTCTTTCTGTTAACAAACTGTGATGTCACGCTTGAACGAATACGACCTCGTCGCCACGAATCTCGACGTTGACGTCTTGTCCTTGGAACAACCATTCATCCTGTTCAGCCACGACGAAGCGAATCCCGTCCTCTTCCGTTTCGACTACAGCGTTGTCGATGTCTTCTGTGATGACGCCCACTGAGAAGCCGTGCGTCAAATCGGTCGAACCCCCATATTTGGCGAAGAGGCGCACCGTCTGGCCTGCCTCGACTTCCATTTCATCTTTAAAAAATTGGAGTGCTTCTTCTGTCACGTTAATCTTCATCTGTCATCCTCCTCTCGACTTCTGTCTCCATTCTAATCGTTTCAGAAAAGACGAGCGAGGAAGTTGCCTAGAGTGTCGTCCCCGGCAAATACGTGACCGTTAAACTGTTTGTGACCGAAGCTGCACCGTTCATTTCATCAAACGTCACGTCGAACAGCGTCCGGCCGATGTCTTCATTTGGCGAGTGCATCGTCGACAGACCGAATGCCTGACCGATCGGATGACCATCGAAGCCCAGGATGGCGACTTCATCGGGGATGCTGACACCGCGACGGCGTAATTCCCCTAAAAAACCGAGCGCCACATAATCCGACGAGAAAAAGAGCGCTCGAGGACGCTCTTGTTGACGCAGAAACGCATCGGCCAGTCCGATTCCGTCCTCGCTCGTCAAGTAACCGGTCCAGACCCACCGCTCACGCGCAAGTTCGACTTCATCGAAGTACGCTTGCTGACGCGCGATCGAGCTTGGACTGTCTTGTCTTGACAACACGATGCCGATTTCGGCATATCCCGCTTGCGCCAACACGCGCAAACCGGCGACGAACGCGGTGTAATGATCGACGTGGACCGAAGAAATCGTCTGCGGCGCTCCGACGGTCGCGACCGCAATCGGACCAAACTGTCTATACGTTTCCATCTCATCGAATGACATCGTATGGGATAACAGAATCGCCCCATCGACTTCACGGTGCTTCAATAAATCAAGCGCTTGCCGCTCTTGGTCGAGTTGATATTCTGTCTGCCACATGACGAGTCGATAATCTCTTTGGAGGGCAGCTTTCGCGAGCCCGTTGACGAACAGTCCATAATACGGATGATCCAAATACGGCAACACGACGACGAAACGCTGCGTGCGACCGGTCGATAACGTCAGCGCCTGCTGATTCCGTAAATAGCCAAGTTCGGCCATCGCCCGTCGCACCCGTTCCCGCTTCTCTTTCGACACGTACGGATGCTCATTGAGCACGCGCGATACCGTCGTCACGGATACGTCCGCATATTTCGCGATATCTCGGATGTTCGCCATTCCGCTTCACCTCAATCTGTCAGTCTTTGCATATAGTGTACCCACTCTGACTCCTGACTGTCACCTTTCGCAATCACTTGTTTCCGGATGGCTTGGACGAGACGAAACCGTTCTTCGACGGAGAGATGAAGAAACTCGTCTTGGAAACGGGCGCACAACATTCTTCCGAGCGGCGTATACAACTGATTGATGACGAGTTCGTAGACGATCCCACTACACCATGTCTTCCACGTTGTCGGATTCATGAGCTTTCCCTCCTTTGACTTAACCGTACAGTCTGAAACGCGTTTCAGAGCAAGTACTATTTTTATTTTGTCTATTTCCGAACATTCAGCGCTTACATGAGAATATTTTAGGTATTTTCACTCAAAATCATTGACGACAGCCAGCTCATTTTGTATAGTCATCAAGTTGATAACGTTAATTCGAAGATTGACGAACATTATTGTTCGGAAATTACTAATGATAGGGAGTTTTATTCATGAACTTTTTTCAATTGAAACAATATGGGACGAACGTTAAAAAAGAAGTGATGGCCGGCATCACAACGTTCGTGACGATGGCATACATCTCCGTCGTCAACCCTGCGATTCTGTCAGATGCCGGCATCCCGTTCGCACAAGCGTTCACGGCGACCATCATCGCCATCTTGATTGGTACCGGCCTCATGGCGTTCTACGCCAACCTCCCAATCGCCGTTGCACCAGGGATGGGACTGAACGCATTCTTCGCGTATACACTCGTCGCCCAGCAACAGATTGCTCCGTCAGCCGCGCTCGGCGTCGTGTTCGTCTCGTCGGTCTTCTTCTTGATTTTGTCGCTGTCACCGATTCGGACGAAACTGATTCAAGCGATTCCAGCGTCGCTCAAGCATGCCATCACGACCGGTATCGGTTTGTTCATTGCCTCGCTCGGATTGAAGTTGTCAGGTCTCATCGTTGCGGATGAGGCGAACCTTGTCCGGCTCGGGGACTTGTCATCGCCGAGTGTCTTGCTCGTCCTCGGTGGCTTGATTGTCTCGGCGCTCTTGTTCTCTCGGAACGTCCCAGGCTCGCTCCTCATCGGGATGGTACTTACCGGAATCGCCGCCTATTTCATGGGTCTCTTGAAGATTGAAGGCGTGACGGCGATGCCGACATTGCCGGAAGGACTGATGGTCAATCCGCTCACGGCGTTCTCAGACGTCATCCAATACGGCTTGTTCGGTGCCGTCTTGTCATTCTTCCTCGTCACGTTATTCGATACGACGGGAACACTCGTCGGTGTCGGAAAACAGGCCAACCTGTTGAAAGAGGATGGGACGATTGAGAACGGTCACCGCGCTTTGTTCGCCGACTCGCTCGCGACAATGGGTGGCTCGCTCGTCGGGACGAGCCCGTCGACGGCTTACATTGAATCAGCTGCCGGTGTCGCCCAAGGCGGACGGACCGGTCTCACGACAGCGGTCGTAGCCGGTTTGTTCGGACTCACCCTTTTCTTCAGCCCGCTCATCGGTGCCATCTCTGGTGTCGCCGCCATCACGGCGCCGGCGCTCATCATCGTCGGTGCGCTCATGTTGACGAACGTCCGCTATATCGACTGGACCGATTTCAGCGAATACTTCCCGGCGTTCATGACGATTCTCATCATGCCGCTCTCGGGCAGTATCGAACGCGGGATCGCCTTCGGGTTCATCCTGTATCCAATCTTTAAAGCGATGAACAAAGAGACGGTCCACCCGCTCATCTACTTGTTCGGCGCACTGTTCATTTTGGAAATGTTCTTCTTATAAGTTAGATTCGTGCCCTCGTCGACCGACGAGGGTTTTTCTGTTATTCAGCACGGGAACACTGTCGTATATCAGTTCCATCCTGAATCTTGATTCATTATCATTTAGTTCTCAATTAGGTAGGATTTTACATTTATTTGAGAGATTCGTCCCATTTTTCTGTTTTGTGGCTGTTTGTTATGGAATAATAACTGTGAAACCGTTTACGAATAAAACTATGAACAGGAAAGAAGGAATGGACATGCCTAAAGTGGCACTGTTCGTCACTTGTCTCTCTGATACGTTGTTCCCATCGGTAGGACAAGCGACGGTCGAACTATTAGAACATCTAGGTTGTGACGTCAGTTTCCCGTTTGAGCAAACGTGTTGCGGACAGCCCGCCTATAACAGCGGCTACCATGAAGAAACAAAGAAGATTGCGAAGCATATGATTGAGACGTTCGAGAAGGCCGATGCCGATTATATCGTCGGCCCGTCCGGTTCATGTGTCATGATGATGCGCGACTATCCACACTTGTTCAAAGATGACCTTGCCTGGAAGATGCGGGCCGAGGCCCATGCGGCGAAGACGTTCGAGTTGACGCAGTTCATCGTCGACGTGCTCGAAGTGACGGACGTCGGGGCCAAGTTCTCCGCCAAGGCGACGTACCACGCCTCATGCCACATGACGCGCCTGCTCGGCATCGAGGCGGCACCGGGGCAGTTGCTCAAAAATGTCGACGGCTTGACGATGCTCCCGCTCGACAATGTCCACAACTGTTGCGGCTTCGGGGGGACATTCTCCGTCAAGATGCCAGACGTCTCGGTGCAGATGGTCGATGAGAAAGTTGAATCGATCTTGAACTCGGGGGCCGAGGTGCTCATCGGGGCGGACGCCTCGTGTTTGATGAATATCGGGGGACGCCTGCATAAACAAGGTCATCCAATCAAAGTGATGCATATCGCGGAAGTGTTGAACGAAGGGGTGAAACAAGCATGAGCATGGGGATTCGGTTAGATGAGAAGTTTCAAGATCGACGCAAAGACGGGATTGATAATCCATTCATGCGCCAAGCTGTCAGTTCGGCCCAGAACCGATTACGTGACGGAAGGCTGAACGCGGCAGGTGAGCTTGGGGATTGGGAAGCGTTTCGGGACCATTCGGAAGAGATTCGCCAACATGTGCTCGAACATCTTGACTATTACTTGTATCAATTGAGCGAGAATATCTCCAAACGGGGCGGCAACGTCTTTTTCGCCGAGACGCCGGAAGAAGCCAACCGTTACATCCGGGAAGTCGTTCGCGCCAAGAATGCCAAGCACGTCGTCAAATCGAAATCGATGGTGACAGAAGAAATCGGGTTGAATGAGGCGCTCCATGAGGAAGGATGCACGGTCGTCGAGTCCGATCTCGGGGAATGGATCCTGCAGCTCGACAACGATCCACCGTCGCACATCGTCGCCCCGGCCTTGCACAAAGACCGAAACGCCGTCCACGAGACGTTCACGGCCCACGGCTATGAAGGATCGAACGACCCGACCGAGCTCGGGCGTTATGCTCGCCGTGAGTTGCGGAAAGACTTTTTGAAAGCAGAAGTCGGCATCACGGGCTGTAACTTCGCCATCGCCGAGAGCGGTGCCGTCGGGCTCGTGACGAACGAAGGGAACGGTCGAATGGTGACGTCGCTTCCGGACACGGTCATCTCGGTCATGGGCATGGAACGGATCGTGCCATCGTATGAAGAGTTCGAGGTGCTCGTCAATATGCTATGTCGGAGCGCCGTCGGTCAACGACTCACCTCGTACATCACGACGTTCGCTGGCACGCGCGGTCACGGCGAAGTCGATGGACCAGAGGAGTTCCATCTCGTCATCGTCGACAACAAACGCTCTGGCATCCTCGGCACACAGTTCCAGTCTGTGCTCCAATGCATCCGCTGTGCGGCCTGTATCAATGTCTGCCCAGTCTACCGCCATATTGGTGGTCACGCCTACGGCTCGATTTATCCGGGCCCGATCGGTGCCGTGCTCGCCCCGCTCCTCGACGGATACGAGAATTATAAAGAGTTGCCATACGCCTCGAGCCTATGCGGTGCCTGTACGGAAGCCTGTCCGGTCAAAATCCCGCTTCACGAGCTGTTGATTGAGCATCGCCGGGTCATCGTCGAAGAGAAGAAACAATCACCGTTCGTCGAGCGCATCGCCATGAAAGGCTTCGCCGTCACGTCCTCGAGTCCGTTCTTATTTGAAGCGGCCGAACACATCGCGCCGTTCGCATCGTCCCCGTTCACGAAAGCGGGACAAATCGACAAAGGCTTGCCGGCGTGGACGGATTCGAAAGACTTACCGCAACCGGCCAAGCAGACGGTGCGGGATTGGTTCAAGAAACGGGGGAATGCAGAATGAATCCAGGCACGATCACCAATCGCGAGGATTTTCTAAAACGAATCGCAGGGCAACTCGGACGTGACGTCGATTTGACGCCGCCGAAACGAGTGTATAAGCATCGACCGCAAGACGAGGTGTTGAAAGATGCGTCCGACGAGGAACTGCTCGAGACATTCCGGATGGTCGCGACACGCATCCACACCGACGTCGTCGAATGCGAGTCGGCCAACCTCGATGATACGCTCCGTCTGTTAATTGATCGGTATGAAGGGAAAGCCATCATCGCTGAACATGACGACCGGATTCAGGCGTGGGCCCCAAACACGAGCGAATCGTTTGACTGGTGGGATGTGGAGCGACCGGAAGACAGCCGTTCCCTCGCCATAAAAGCCGATATCGGCATCACGATTGCCGACCAGGCCCTCGCCGAGAGTGCAACCATCGTTCAATACGCAGCACCCGGCAAGTCACGTACAATCAGCCTATTGCCGCGCGACCATATCGCCATCATCCCGAAATCGGTGCTCGTCCCGCGGATGACGCAGGCGGCCAAACAACTAGCCGACCTCGACCGCTCCGGTGAGCTCAACTCGCCGAACGGGGTCAACTTCATCTCAGGTCCATCGAACTCGGCCGATATCGAGATGAATTTGATTGTTGGGGTGCACGGACCGGTCCGTGTCGCCTACTTGCTTGTCCACGATCTGTAAACAAAAAGACTCGCGCGTGAATAGCTCACGCGCGAGTCTTTTTCATGCTTATTCGACGGTGATGCTCCCGTTCGAGCTCGTCAGTTTGAGTTCGACCGTCCCGTCCCCGAACGTCCGCTCGTTCGCCCGGTCGCCGAACAGTTCGACTTTGCCGTTTCTCGTCTTGGCCCGGATGACGGCGTCACGCGGATCTCGCTTCAGACGCACATCGATGCGTCCGTTGTTCGTTTTCAGACGGACCGGATGCTCGAGCACATCTATGACACAGTCGATGCGTCCGTTCGATGTCTTCGCCTCGACTGCCCCTGTCACGTCATGGATATCGAGACGGCCGTTCGACGACTGAACCTCGAGACGATCCACAGTCGAGCCAAGCACTTCCACGCGTCCGTTCGACGATTGCGCGTCAAGGTCCTGCCCTATCATCGACGTGAGACTGACTTTCCCGTTCGAAGAGCGGAACGAGCCTCGCTTGGCGCTAACAGTATGGGCCGTGATGCTCCCGTTCTCACTCTCAACTTCGACCGATGCGGCCTCGAGATTGCGCACGTCACAGGAGCCGAGACGATTTTTCAAGACGACTTGCTCATATGCATGGCGTGGTAACTCGACGTGTAACACCGGTGCCTTGGTCACCGCCCAGGCGAACAAGTTCGACAGACCAAACCGGCGCTCTGATTCGATTCGAATCTCCAGGGTGTCCCCGACAATCTCCATCGTCACCCCGTGGTCTCGTTCCGTCTCGAGCGTGGCGTAGGCAAAGCCGTCATGAGACGGCACGACTTGGACGTGCGCTTGCAGGACGTTAATCGAGACGTTGCGAAACGCCACGTTCTGGCTTTTGACAACGGCCGGTTCTTTGCGCACCTCAGACGAGAGCTCGTTTGATTCGAGCAACTCGCTCGCGAGCGCGCTTGGCGCCCCGAGTTCTTCAATCATCGCCGCATCTGTCTTCCCGTCAACCCGTCCGCTCGCAAAGTATTCCGACACATCCCGTAAAATATCGACCCGCTCGATGACGCTCATGCCCATCAGTAACCGTTCGAGTTCCAATAAATACTGTTCTTCTGTCATTTGTCCGTTCCCCCTTCAATCAATTCGTTGACACCGGTCGTGAACGCTTCCCATTCCGCACGTAGTTCTGCCAAGTGAGCTTTCCCCTGCTCTGTGATCGTGTAGTACTTTCGCGGTGGTCCTTCTGCCGACTCCTTTAAGTACGTTGTGAAATACCCGTCCGAGGTGAGTCGCCGCAGGAGCGGATAGACGGCCCCTTCCGAGATGGCGACTTTTGCCGAGATGGCTTGCACGAGCTCGTATCCGTAGCGGTCATGCGTCTCGACGAGCGCGAGCACACACAAATTGAGTACGCCTTTCTTGAACTGAGGATTCATTTCCTCGCCTCCTCTACTATATATTAAACAATAGCTCATCATTCACTATTATTCAATAGATAATAGTTAAATTTCCGCTTATTTCTTGATTGGTGGAAACAACTGGTTTAAATCTGTACAATGAAGGAACGACACTCGTAGGATATTTGTCACAGCAGGAATGTACGCAGTTCCAGGAAGGAACGGTCTTTATGAAAGCATGGATTGACCAGCGGATCGGAAGACAGTTTTTATTCGTCTTCTATTTATTCATCGGACTGATCCTCCTGACCTCACTCGCCGTGTACATGTATACGGAAAACCGAATCGAACAGACGACGTCATCGCTCGAGAACATTAGTGAACGTCGCACGAACGCGACCGAACTATTCGAGACGTGGCAGTCGATGCAATATGAAATGCGTGGCTATGTCATCCTCGGCGACGAGGCGATGCTCGCCCGCGTGAAAGAAAAACAAGACTTAATTGAGATTCAGACCGCATGGTTCGAGACGAACGCGGTCACTGAAAAAGAGAAGACGTATGCCAGCGACGCACGGACGCTATTCTCGGCTTATCAACAACGCGTCATGCCGAGCCTAGAGCGATATGTCATCGCCAAACGCGAAGGGACGGTCACCGAACCGTTTTTGAAAATGCCGACGCTCGGTAAAGTGACACCGCAAGCGGAACCGCCTGCCGACCGCAAATTTAAAATCAACTCAAAAAGTGCAGCTGACATGAGTGCGAGCATCGTCGATATGGAGACGGTGTTCACCGAATACCGCAACTCGTTGAATGAAGAAGAGAATCAGTTGCGAGAACAACTCGCCACTCATACAAAGTGGGCGCAAGTGCTCTGGCTCCTCTCCCTCCTCGCCGTGTTGCTCGTCCTCTTTATCGCTGCTCGTCCTTACGTGAAACGATTAACCGGTCAACTTCAAGAGTTGATCGTCAACAGTGAACGATTGGCGGATGAACGCATCATTCCGATTCCAGCGGCCGTATCTTCACGAAACGAGGTCGGACAATTGACGAACTCATTCCGTCAAATGGCCTCTTCGCTCGCGACACAACGCAACCAAGTCGAGGAAGAACGCGAGAAAACGGCGCGCCTCCTGCACTCGATTCGTGATGCGGTCATTTATGTCGAGCATACGACACATGAGAAGTTCGCCAACCAGGCCCTCTTCATCATGTTCAATCAAGCCGCCACGAAACGGAACGAGATGGACTTGTATCGTTTGGATGCCGATTTAGAAGAACTTGGTTTCCAAGTCGATCAAAAAGACTCGTTCTTCTCATTCATGCGCCGCGCGTTTGATGGCGAGAGCATGGAAGAAAGTGTGACGTTCTCGATGAATCAAGAAGAACGCTTCATTCAGATGTATGCGGAGAAAATCCACTTGCGCGGCACCCGTCACGGCACGATGCTCGTCTTCCGGGACGTGACACAAGAGACCGAGGTCGACCGTTTGAAAACGGAGCTCGTGTCGACCGTGTCGCACGAACTGCGCACACCGCTCACGAGCATCATCGGTTTCACCGAGCTGCTTCGCTATCGGACGATGCCCGCGGAGCGCATCGATCAATATTTAGGGATGATTCACCAAGAGACGCTCCGTCTCGAAGACTTGATTTCCAACTTGCTCGATGTGCAACGGATGGAGTCCGGAAAACAGACGTACCATAGCCGACCCGAGAGCTTGCATACGATTTTAAAAGAAACGATCGCCATCCATCAAGGTGCGAGTGAACATCATCAGCTCGACCTCGAATGTGATACGAATCTATATGTATACGGTGATCGGGATCGCTTGAGTCAACTGTTCACGAACTTGCTCCACAACGCGATCAAATATTCACCAGAAGGCGGAAAAGTCGCCGTCTGTGTCACGAATGACAAGTCCGATGTCATCGAAATTTCGATTCAAGACACCGGCATCGGCATTCCGACGTCGGCGCTGCCGAAACTCTTCGACAAGTTTTATCGCGTCGACAACTCGGCCAGTCGTAAAATCGGTGGCACGGGCCTCGGCCTGGCCATCTGTAAAGAAATTGCCGAAGGACACGGCGGAACGATTCGCGTCGATTCGAGCGTCGGCCACGGCTCGACATTCACCATCATCTTGCCGAAATACGCGGCGGAAGATCAACTAAGCAGTTAATAGACAAAGGGAGACGCCGCTTGACGCGGAGCCTCCCTTTTATCATTGCACTTTATTTTCAGGACCGAATGATGGATAGAGCGACAAGCCTCCGTCCGCGAAAATCGTCGCGCCGGTGACGTATGATGACTCGTCTGAAGCAAGCCATGCCGCAACGGCCGCAATCTGTTCCGGACGACCAATCTCATGAGTCGGGATGAGCGCCTCGAGCCCTTTCTTCTCTTCAGGGTCTTGCATTGTCTCTTCATTGATTGGTGTGTCGATGGCGCCTGGTGCGATGCCATTGACACGAATTTTGTTCGGTGCGTACTCGAGGGCGACCGATTTCGTGAACATCTTCACGCCACCTTTACTCGCCGCATAATGCGTATAGCCTGGACGTGGAATCACTTCGTGCACCGATGACATGTTGATGATGTTCCCTTGAATCTCATGGTCGACAAAGTATTTGAGGGCGGCACGTACACCGAGGAACGTTCCCGTCAAATTCGTGTCGATGATTTTCTTCCAGTTATCGAGCTCCATCTCGTGCGTCTTCGCCTCGACCTGTACGCCGGCATTGTTGACGAAAATGTCCATCTTCCCGAACTCCGATACGGCCGTTTCAATCATCTTCTCGGCGAGACCCTCTTCGGCGACGTCCCCTTTGACCGCGACCGCTTTCCCGCCAGCAGCCTCGATGCCTTCAATGACTTTGTTCATCTCGTCCTCGCTGCTACGATAATTCAAGACGACATGAACCCCTTCCTTCGCATATCGTTCCGCGATGGCGCGCCCGAGTCCTTTCGAACTCCCGGTGATGACCGCGACTTTTCCTTTTAGTTCTGGATAGTTAGCCATATCAATTCCTCCTTCGTCTCTTCTCGATTTGTAGTTCCCTCATTCCCCTCTTGTCGAAACCTTTCCGCCTGTTTTTTGAATATTTTTGGTAAATCCACTATACTGAAACAAACTATTCGTTTTCAGGGATTCTCCTGAACGACATACGACTTAACGTTAATGGAGGTGACTCCCCGATTTTTGGGGGAATTTTTGGACAGTCCCATGTTACTCAGCTTATTGATCGTCGCCTTGCTCATTTTTATGACCGCCTTTTTCGTGGCAGCCGAATTCTCCATCGTCAAAGTGCGTGGGGCCCGACTCGACCAACTCGTGCTCGAGGGGAACCGACGGGCCGCTGTCGCCAAGAAAGTGATTGAGAATCTCGATGACTCGCTATCGGCCTCACAGTTCGGCATCACACTCGCTGCCCTCGGGCTAGGCTGGATTGGCGCGGACCAAATCGAAGGGATGATTCAACCGCTCGTCGACCGCTTGAACGTCTCATCGTCGCTCGCGACCATCCTATCTTTCTTGATTGCCTTCTTGCTGATTGCCTTCTTACACGTCGTCATCGGGGAACTCGTCCCGAAAACGCTTGCTGTGCATGAAGCCGAACGCTTGACGTTACTCGTCGCCCGACCGCTCTATTTCTTCACGAAATTACTGTATCCGTTTATCCATGTGTTGAACGGGACGGCCCGGTTGACGTTGCGCTTGTTCGGCGTGCAGACGACCGCGCAAGAAACGGCGCACTCGGAAGAAGAACTTAAGATCATCATGACCGAGAGCTTCCGCAGCGGAGAAATTAACGAGAATGAGCTCGCCTACGTTCAAAACATCTTCTCCTTCGACGAACGGATCGCCAAGGACGCGATGGTCCCACGAATGAACATGGTGACCATCGACGAAGAAGACTCGATTGAGACGATTATCGCTACCGTCCAAGAACATCAATACACCCGTTATCCGGTCACGCGTGATGGCGACCGCGATGACGTGCTTGGCTTCATCAATGCCAAACAATTATTCACCGCTCAACTCGTCAAAAGCGATGCCCCGTTCGAGACGTTCATTCATCAGCTGCCGCTCGTGACGGAATTCACACCGCTCCAAGAAGCGATGGTGAAAATGCAGAACGCGCGGACGATGATGTGTCTCGTCATCGATGAGTACGGCGGCACGGCCGGTCTCCTCACGATCGAGGACATCCTCGAAGAAATCGTCGGAGAGATTCGTGACGAGTTCGACCGTGACGAACAGGCTGAAATCACCGAGGTCACACCCGGTCATTACCGCTTGTCCGGTCTCGTCTTGACGCAAGAGATTGAAGAACGGTTCGGCATCGAAATCGAGGATGACGTCGATACAATCGGCGGTTTCGTCTTATCGCAAAAAGCGAATGCCCGCACCGGTGAACGGTTCGTCTTACCGGGCGAACATGAACTGATCGTCCGTGAAATCGACAATCACCGCGTCGTTTTCGTCGATTTGATTTTAGCCCATAAAGACGAGATTCAACCTGAACTCGACTGACTCAATGGACTGCCCTCCCCGATTTTTCGGGGAGGGCTTTTCGTGGAGCGGTCGAACTGTCGCTATATTTTCATGTCTTGTCGTGATATACTGCACATATGTTGCTAATTTGAGTGCGTGTCACTCATTGACACAACATCACCGAACAGTTCATCAATGTTCGGTCCAACAACTACAGAAAGAAGGTTACGCATGGAACGTAAACTATTTTTAATTGACGGAAACTCCATGCTGGCCAGTGCCTACTATGGTGCCGCCGCGAGCCGAACGAAAAAAGGACGCGAGGTATCTAAAAACGATCGGAGTGCCGTCATCGGTATGACCGGCCTCATCCGGACGATTCTACGCAGACATCGTCCGACTCATTTCGTCGTCGTGTGGGACGTCTCACGTGAAACATTATGGCGCCGCGAGCTTTATCCAGGCTATAAACGCCGTCGCCGCCAGACACCACCCGAGTTGAAAGCACAAATGGAACTCATGCGCCAATTGCTTGAAGAGAGCGGCATTCCGCAATATCAAGTCGAAGGCTATGAAGGTGAAGATTTGATTGCTCATATCGCTCGGAAGTTCAGCTGTAGCGCCCCTGTCGTCATTATGACGAAAGACAAGGACTTGCTTCAGCTCGTGAGCCCACGCATCACCGTCTGGCTTCAAACGCAAGAGCTGCAACAAATGCAGGCTCGTTGCGACATCAAAGACAATCGCCCGCTCCCGCTCAAGCGACATCTCGAGATTCGCCCTGAGGAGATTGCGGCATTGTACGAGGGATTGAAGCCAAAACAGCTCTCAGCAGTCAAAGCATTGACAGGAGACCGTTCAGACGGGATTCCACCTGTGGCCGGATTAGATGAAAGTCAATCGGTCCAGTTAATCAAACGCTTCGGTTCGCTCGATAAGCTCTATACGGCGCTCAGCGTCAAAGGCGACAAACGACAATTGATCAATGAAACGATCGCGGCACTGACGTCAGAAGAAGTGCCCCGTAACTTGAGACGCACACGTAAAAAGGCCGAGCGCAACATGGAGCTCGTCCGTCTCGATGTCACGGTGCCAGAACTTGAACACTTGAAACTCGCTCATCTTGAGCTCAGTATCAATTCAAAACGTGTCGAACAAGCGTATCAAAAGCGCGGCATTCGCCTCTCGTTTGATTCAAGTCAAAAGAAAATTTCAGCACGCTAAAAAAGCGCGGACATTAGTCCACGCTTTTTATATTGACCGTGATGCCGTCGTCATCGGTGAGCGACCATTCCGATGTCGTCCCGCCGAGTTCGCGATTCGTGGCCGTATCGACTAAGAGCGTCCACGCCTCCAGACCGGCCTCTTGTCCCATCGGCTGGCTTGGTCGGGCCCAGACGTTCGCGCCAATGTGGTGATGATACCCGTCGGCCGCTAAAAATAAGGCGCCCGGATACGAATCGGTCGTCACCTTGAAACCGAGACGATTTTGATAGAATAATTTTGCCGCTTCTAGGGAACGTACTTTGAAGTGGACATGCCCCATCGTCGTCCCGTTCGGAAGACCCGTGAACGGACGGTCGGCCGCCGCCTCGAGCATCGATTCATATTCAACTGGGTCCGTCGACATCTTCACATGACCGTTCGCTTCATATTCCCACTGCTCGCGAGGACGATCGGCGTAGAGCTCGATGCCGTTACCTTCCGGGTCGCTCAAATAGAACGCCTCACTGACCAAATGGTCGCCTTGTCCGACTTCAATCCGTTGTTCAATCAAATGACGAAGGATCCGTCCGAGTTCGACGCGGTTTGGCAATAGGATCGCCATATGGAACAAGCCAGCTGTTCGTGGATTTGGACGCACGCCGCTCACTTCATGTAAGACGACGAGCGCCATTTCCTTCGTTCCGAGCGTGACGCGATGTTCTGACGTCTCGAGTACATCCATTCCGATGACGCGCTCATAATATGTTTTCATCGTTTCTAAATCGCTGACGCGCAATGTGACGGCGCCGAGTTTAATGTTTGTTAAGTTCATCCTTGATCACCTCTTTCTCAGTATACCCGCTAAGTAGAATCGACAGAAGACGGCACAAAAAGGTGGTATAGTTACCTCAAGGATACTATAGAGAGGAGTGAGACTGATGCCATTGATTTCAAGTTGCGAAGTCGATACCGCGCTCGAGCTGATCACGGGGAAATGGAAACCGTCGATTTTACTCGCGCTCATTAATGGGGACACGTTACGGTTCAGCGAATTGAAACGCTCGCTCCCAAATATCAGCCAAAAGATTTTGACGGCACAGCTTCGCGATTTAGAGGAGCAAGACATCATCATCCGAACCGTCTATCCCGAAGTTCCGCCTCGTGTGGACTATCGCTTGAGCGAGTATGGGAAGACGTTGATTCCGGTGCTCGAGACGATGAACGCTTGGGGCATCCAACACGCAGAACGTATGCGTCAAAAATAATTGTCCACATGTGGATAACTCGTTCCCGCATTCCCATCTATCACTTATCCACAGGAGGCTCACATGATTCGTTATCCACAATTGACCGGACATCACTTCGGTGTGACGGCCCCTTCGTCTGGCGTTCCCGCTGAATTACATGGACTGCTCCATGAGGCCGAGGCGACATTCTCCCGCCATGGGTTCACGCTCCAATTCGAGCCATCGGTCTGGACGCAAGACAAAGCAAAATCGGCACCAGCAGAAGTCCGCGCCGATGAATTGACCCGGTTGTTCCACAATGATGCAATCGATTTGATTATCCCGCCATGGGGCGGCGTCCTCTTGATTGAGTTGCTAGACGCTATCGACTGGGACGCGCTCCCACCGAAATGGATGCTCGGCTATTCTGACGTCAGCTTATTCCTATTCGTGTACACGCTCAAGACCGGTATCGCTTCGGCCCACGGGACGAACCTTGTCGACCTACGCGGCGAAGAATGGGACGCGACAAGCTCGCGTTGGCTCGACGTCGTATCAGCAAAAGAAGGCGAGACGGTCATCCAGCTCGCCTCGGAACAGTTCCAAAAAGAGTGGCAGCATGAGAACCCAAGCCCGCACGTCTATCATTTGACCGAACCGACGGAGTGGAAATCACTCGGCGGGACAGAAGCGACCGGACGACTGCTCGGCGGCTGTATCGATGTCCTGATGCATACGATTGGTACACCGTACGGCGACGTCGCCACGTTCCAACAGACCCATTTGAACGGGGAGCCGATCCTTTGGTATTTCGAAAACGCCGAGCTCGATGTCCCGGCACTCAAACGGACCCTGCTTCAAATGAAGTGGGCCGGTTGGTTCAATCATACGTCTGGCATTCTGTTCGGGCGTAGCGCGGCCCAACAGCCCGTCCAAGGCTACACGGCAGAAGACGTGTATGCGGAACTGCAGTACTTGCTCGACGTCCCTGTCATTTACGATATCGACTGCGGGCACGTCCCGCCGCAAATGACACTCATCAACGGTGCCCACGCCTCGATTCAAGTCGAGGACGGCAAAGGGACACTCATTCAAACGTTCAAGGGCTGACGCGTCAGCCCTTGATTTTTTTGATGAGCGACATCAGATGGCTGCGGAAACGACCTTCCGGGAACAGACCCACTTCTCGTTCGATCAACGGGACCCATTCATCCCCACACCCGTGACTCGTTCCAATTAATAACCCTTCGAAATAAATCGCTTGATCGACAAATCCATGCTTCGACCATTGATCATGATGCTCCAACAGTTTCAAAAACGATTGCCGGGCTGCCTCTGTCTCACCGGTCAAGGCGAAATAGACACCTTTACTCATCTCGAACGCCGCGATGAATTCTGTATTTCCGTCTAGCAGTTGGTTCATGACCACAATCTGTTGATGGAGCAGCTCCGTCTTCCGATATTCAATCGCATAGAGCGCTTCCGTCATCGCCAAGCGTATTTTCATCGTCACGTCGTCCGTGAAATTCGTGTATTGTTTCGCTTTTTGCAGCGCATCGACAATCGCCGCTTCATCTTTCAAATAGAGGGCACAAATCGCAATCGTTCGATACACATCGTCGACCCGATAATACATTTTCGTTCGTTTCATATAATCGAGCGTGTCCTCGAGACGACGAATCGCGCCCGGTAAATCGTCGTCATACAACATATTTCGGAACACCATCAACATGCTGAATTCGACGCGGGTCTTCGTCTTCATGCTTCTCGAATCAATCAATTCAATCGTATCGATCCGTTCAATTGCCTCATCAAACCGATTCCACATAAGCAGATAAAACGCTTGGCTGATGCGGGCCATAATCAATTCTTCTTTCTCCTCGAGCCGCTCAAACACCGCGATTGCCCGATCATACCACTCCAACAGTTGTTGTTGATTCCCACTATAAAATACACTGTCCGCGAGTAACGTGTACGCCTTCCCTTGCCATACCGAGTTCATCTCAACGTCCACGTAAGGGAGGAGCGCCTTCTGAACGGCCTCGTCTTCCCATGAGTGGAGACCTCCTTGCGTATATTCAATCTCCTCGACGATTTTCTGTAAGTCCTCCTCGCGAGGATCGACGAGCAATGACTGTACCGACACGTCGAGTCGTTTCGCGATTTCACGAAGGCTGCGCATCGACGTCTCTGCTTTGCCGTTCTCAATCATACTGAGCATCGATTTCGTGATGATGCCTTCAGCGAGCTGGCTTTGCGTCAGTTTTTTTTCTTTGCGTAACGCTTTAATCCGTTGTCCAATCATAGAGCACCTCTTAAAAGTTAAATTTAATTGAACTTATTGTATACAAATCGAGTGTCACCGTTTACTATAAAGTTAAATCAGATTGAACTTAACTGTAAAGGAGAATCGATATGACGACCACTTCATCAAACTTGTATGTATTATTGCTCGGAAAATTCATGTCGTTGTTTGCATCCAGTCTCTTCACGTTCGTCGCGGGACTGACGGTTCTGACGACGTCCGGTTCGGGACTACAGTTCGCACTCGTCTTGCTTGCCGGCACAGTGCCACGTGTCTTATTATCTCCGTTTGCTGGGGCGTTTGCCGACAAACTGGATCGCAAGCGCGTGATCATTACGATGGAGTCCGTGAACGCCTTATTATTTTTAGCTGCCGGCATCGCGAGTCTCGTCTGGACGTTCGGCGTTCCTGCTTTCTTGATTATCACATGTCTGCTCTCTGTCGTCTCGACTTTCTTATCCGTCACATTATCGAGTTCGATTCCATTCTTGTTCGACGAAGACGGACTCCAACGCGCCAATTCCCTCATTCAAAGTACCATCTCCATCTCAAGCATCGGCACGCCGCTGCTCGCCGGGGCACTGTTCACGTTACTTCCGGTATCAGCGTTTCTCTTCAGCTCGTCTCTCTTATTTATGATCGCCGCTCTTGTCGCCTCTCGTCTCCACTTTAAAGCGTACGACCATGTCCCCAGCGAGCAATCGACTTGGTCCGAGGTCCGGTCTGGCTTCCGCTACTTGAAACGCCAGCGCGTACTTTGGACGTTGACCCTCTTGGCCGCCTTGCTCAATTTCTTTTTTGTTGCCACCGAAGTGCTGTTCCCGATTGCCGCCCTACAAGAAATCGGCGTCAGCCCGCTTCAATTCGGATTTTTAGAAAGCATGTTCGCCGTCGGATTTTTAGTCGCCTCGCTCGCCCATGCATTGCCGGTCTTTCAAATCAAACATCGGCTAGCCACGACCCGAACCGCGCTGATCATTATGAGTTGCCTCTTTATCGGACCGGCCGTCCCGCTCTATTTCGACTTCTCAGTCACACCAGCTATCGTCTTCTTCGCTGGTTTCGCCTTATTAAGCGGATTCTTCATCATCCGCGTCAATATCCCCATCCAGCTCTATTTACAGACGAACACGGAACCAAGTTATCTCGGTCGCGTGATCGGTGTTCTCGAATCCCTCGCCATGGGCATCACACCGTTCGGATTCATCGTGTTTGGCCTATTGAGCGAATGGATGCCGGTCGCTTCACTCTATACGATTTGTATGCTCTGCCTGCTCACCATCACGTTGTTCGCGATGTATCGGATCCGTCACGACATCTCTGCCGAAAAAGCAAATGTGTCAGCGAAAGCAGAAAGTGCGTGAACACAAAAAGACATCGAACGTTTTTCAGTTCGATGTCTTTTCTGTTGATGGAAGGACGCGTTTCTCTAACAAGAACGGTCCGAGTGGGATGACCGACGCCATGACGGCGAGGACCAACACTTTGAAGCCCCAGTTGAAACGCCATGCCATATAGACGGCTGCCGCCACGTAAGCGACGAACAGGAAACCATGGGCCGCGCCGACGATACTGACAGCGAGCGGCATGCCCGCCAAATACTTGAGCGGCATCGCGATGAGCAACAAGAGTAAGAAAGACACTCCTTCTGTGTATCCGAGCCATTTAAAATGTGTCGCGTTCATATTCGTTCTCCTTTTCAATCGATGCTACGTTCATCGTAGCCGAAAGTGGTGAGGTTTGTCACAGGAGAACGTCATAAAGTCGTTACGCTATTTGACGATTTGGTGAACGATGCATGACTTTTGTTTCCACGAACTTGCGAAGGAACAATCCATCGACGCCAAGTTTACCAGCATTGTAGCCTGCGACGAGAATGAGGACTGAGACGATTAACATCGTCGGGTTCGTGCTGACCGTACCTGAGAGCAAGAACGCCATGTTCATGACGAGACCGAAGAAGGCTGCGCTACGTGTGAGGGCACCCACTAAGAGTCCAAGACCGACTAGGAATTCACCGTATGGGATCAACACATCGAACAAGGCTGCGTTCGGGATGGCGAAGTTTTCAAGGAATGCTGCCCACCAACCGGCAACGGCTGGGTGATCACCCGTGGCGAGAGAAGCTGCGTTTTGAAGATATCCTTCTGAACCAAATCCGCCTGTGATTTTGCCCCAACCTGCTGTGAGCCAGTGATAGCCGAGCCAGACGCGAAGGACTGTCAAAATACCGGTGGCGACGTTGTGGTTCTGCCAAAATTTTGTGAACATGATAATTCCTCCTTAGAATGAGTGAATGATGACTTATATGTGATTACATTCACAATATACCATCCATGTTCATCTTTTCACATAGGTTAGGACAACAGTTCACGTTTCGTTCATATGTGTGTCACAGGTCAGTCACTTTTTGGAAATTGGTCAATTACAAAAGACGCCCACTCGGGACGTCTTTGTTTGAATTACAGATTCACTTCTTGGGGTGGCTGTCCTTTTTTATTCATCACGCGCATCGATTGCGGCGAGATTTTTAAGATGACGAGTTTTGGATCATCTGGACCGTCGAACCAGCCTTCTAGTTTCTCGTTCCATACTTTTTCTTTCATCGATTCGTCATCGGATACCGTCGTCTCCCCCAAAATCTCGAGATACGTGTCCCCGACGCCATCGCCGTCATAGCCAATCAGAATATGCGTATACGGATTGTTCTTCAGTTCATCGACTTTATCCGTGTCTTTCGATGTTGCCGTGTAGAGTGTCAGCTCATCATGGAAAAACGTCATATAACGGCTATGCGGCTTGCCTTTATAGACCGTCGCCATCGTGCCCACGTTACTATGATCTAAAATCTCTCTTGCCGTTTGCATTGCATCCATTCTGAAAAACCTCCTTGTGGTAGTCACTCGTATATTGATTCCCCTGGGACAAGTGATTAAACACGCGGACAACAAAAAACCTGCTCGCCGAAGCGAGCAGGTTATAAAATTCCTTAGAAAGGAAGATTAGATTTTTTCAACGTTAGAAGCTTGTGGTCCACGAGCTCCGTCAGTGATTTCGAAAGTTACTGCTTGGCCTTCTTCAAGTGTCTTGAAGCCGTCGCCTTGGATTGCTGAGAAGTGTACGAATACGTCGTCTCCGCCTTCCATTTCGATGAAGCCGTAACCTTTTTCTGAGTTAAACCATTTTACTTTACCTGTGTTCATAATGAACCCTCCTGAAATAAACGCTGTGCGTTCTAGTAGTGCCTTACTAGAAAAAACTGACCAATAAAAAATCACAAACCTCTAGGATTATCTTAAACGAAAAATAATCCAAAGCGTTTTGTGAATTATGTTTCCAGCTATTCTTAATTAAGCACATATAGAATATACCATGGATAAATGCTTCTGTCTACTAAATACTTCGGTTTGCTAAAAATACTTTTAAAACGGGTACATTCAATTGTAGTGAACGCTAGGAGGATGAACCATATGACCGCACACATTGATCGCTCGAATATCGCTGCCACCATCGCCCACCATTCGAACTGGGCGCTCGGTGATCTATTGAAAGAAACACTTGATTGGCATGAGACGACACGACAGGCTCACTATCCCGACCAAGCGAAAACCTATCTCTCTCACCTGCCGATGACCGAACGCATCGTCCCAGTGACAAGTTCCTTGCCGCTCGAGACGATCGATGGAATCGTCCGCCCGGTGTGGATGCGCCGGCTCGACGCCGAGCACTTGAACTTGAGACAAGCGACACGCCAACATGTCGACGTCACCGACTACGGGGCCGTCGGGGATGGTTTGACGGATTGCACGCTCGCTTTCCGGCTCGCCCTCCGGTCAAACCGCCACGTCCACGTGCCGGCCGGCGTGTATGTCGTCCGCGGCATCCGCATCCCGTCGAACTGTGTGCTTGAAGGGGCAAGCCAGCAGGAAACGATCATCAAGCTCTCGGACCGAGCTCCGAAACATCGACGGTTGCTTCGAAATGCAACCCCGTTCGCCGGAAACCACCATATTGAAGTCGCACATTTGACGCTCGACTGGAACGTGGAGCGCCTCGGTGACGTCGACCGGACCTCGAGTGGCGATACCGCTTCGAGCGCATTGACGTTCGCGCACGTCAAATTCGGTTGGATTCACCATGTCACGGCGAAAAACGCTGGACTCCATGCCTTCGATATCACGTCTCCTCATTATCATTACTTAGGGGACGGGCTTCGCGCCAAAAAAGGGAGCCGGTACGTGTGGCTCGACCATTGCGAAGCGACGAATTACGGGGACGACGGCATTACGACCCATCATAGCGACGCCCTCTATATCACGAACTGTTACTGCCATCATCCACATGGACGCACCCACGCCCATGGCTTCTCGAACTCAAACGGGATCGAGATTGATGACGGGTCACGCCACGTCACACTCGTCAATAATATGAGCGAAGGTTGTTTCGGGGGCGTCGAAGTGAAAGCGCACGGGACGTCTTCAGCCGCTCACGACGTCCACATATTCGGACACTTCTCGTATCACGACAATCGGTCGTTCAATTTCCGTCACATCAGCCATCACTTGGCCGATGACCCACAGTCGAAGACGGCACGCTTCCTTTCAGGGACGAACCTCGTCTCGATGGAACCGGTCCGCTCGAAGCTGTATACGAAATCTTCGGCACGCAGCCTCGTCGTGTCGGCGTATCAGGACGTTTTGATTCATGGATTTACGGCCATCGGCAATCCGGATTACGATTATCGCGCCAATCCAGCCCTCGCCGTCCAATATAAATCTCGCAACGTACGTTTGAAACGGATTGCGACGAGCGGATTTGCATCGGGTCGGGCCGACATTGAACTGTTCGGCGGCGATAACCGGACCGACCACGTCACGATCGAGGACGTTATCTGTCGCAACTCGGCCCCGGTCGCGTTGAAAGTCGGCGGGCAATTGACGAACGTCATGCTCCGTCGGATTGAAGGCGAACAAAAAAGTGGAGATGTACTCATCTCCACGAGTAGCCCGATCGAGGCCCATGATTTATTCGCTTATGGGTTTTCCGATCGCGTACGCAATGACGCTTGAGCCGACTCGACGAGTTCATCGAGCATCGCCTCATCTAAATTGAGTGAACTCACCGTCTGTTTCGCCATCATGCGGACGATGGCTTTGTCGAGAAAGCCCATTCGTTCGAAATCATAGCCGTTGCCGACGACTTCGACGAAATAAGCATGTGCCCGCAACACTTCTCGATAAGCATCCTCGAGTTCTCGTTGCCGTTCGGCCGCAGTCGGCGTACCGGCACATAAATAGAGGCCGAGCGGTCGTTTGAGCAGTTGGGTTTCGTTCCTGTGCAGCCAAGCCGTCATCTCGTCTTGAATTTTGCCCATCCGGATCGAGCTGCCGACAATCACATGATCGACCGTCTCCCACTCGACATCCGGCTGCTCGACTACATTTTGGATGTGAACGTCTCCTGGAAGCCGCTCCGCCAACAAATGAGCAACTTTCTCACTCGTCCCGTAGCGGGTCGAATAAGCAATTAACGTATTCATCGTGTTTCCCCCTTTCGGTCAGACTCTACTATCCCTATTCCCGAAACGGGTCATCTTTACTAACGACACAACAAAAACTCGCCACGGAGGCGAGTTTTTTTCGTCACACTTTATACACTTGCGCTTCGTACGGACGAAGCGTGAACGGCTCGATTGGTTCCATGTTGCCGATGACGCGTTCTGTCACGTCATACGGCAGCTCCCGCGTCACCGTCTCAGCTGAGAAGTTGCAGAGCACGAGCCACGTCTCGCCTTCGAACGTACGTGTGAAGGCGTATACCGCTTCATCGTCCGGCAGCAACAACTCATACTTCCCGTAAACGACAATCGGATGTTGTTTCCGGAGCTGAATCAATTGGCGATAGTAATGGAAGAGTGAGTCCGGATCGCGTCGTGCCGCTTCCGCGTTCACGGTCACATAGTTCGGGTTGACCCCGATCCAAGGCGTGCCGGACGTGAATCCGCCTTGCGCCTCGGCCGACCACTGGACCGGCGTCCGTGAGTTGTCGCGCCCACGTGCGTGAATGCCGCGGAAAATCTCATCATGCGTCAACAGTCCGTTCGTCGTGTAATCCCGATACGCGTTGAGCGTCTCGATATCGCGGTACTCATCGATCGAGTCGAACGCCACGTTCGTCATCCCGAACTCTTCACCTTGATAGATGTAAGGCGTCCCTTTCAACATGTGCAGGAGCGTCGCCAGCATCTTACCGGAGACGACACGGTATTCGTCCGAGTCGTTCCCGAACCGTGAGATGGCTCGCGGTTGATCATGGTTGCTCCAATAGAGACTGTTCCAGCCATCTTCCTCAAGACCTTCCTGCCAACGCGAGAAGATTGTCTTCAAATCCGTCAACTTCCAGTCCGTCGGGTTCCATTTGCCGAAACTGCCGTTGCCGACGTCGACGTGTTCGAAATGGAACACCATGTTCAACTCATCACGGTCTGTTCCCGTATATAGCTTCGCCTCATCGACGCTGACGCCAGGCATCTCACCGACCGTGATCGTATCGTATTTCGACAAGACCTCACGATTCATCTCCTGCATGAACTCATGGATGCGCGGTCCGTTGAAGAAGAACGGTGTGCCGTCCCCATAACCTGTCCCACGCGTCTCCCCGTCTGGATAGCTCGGATCTTTCGAGATCATGTTGATGACGTCCATCCGGAAACCATCGACCCCTTTATCGAGCCAGTACGTCATCAAATCGTATACTTCACGGCGCAACGTCTCTGACTCCCAGTTCAAGTCTGGTTGCTTTTTGCTGAACAGGTGCAAGTAGTATTCGTCGCTTGCCTCATCGTATTGCCACGCACTCCCTCCGAAGAAAGCACCCCAGTTCGTCGGTGGCTGACCGTTCTCGCCTTTTTTCCAAATGTAGTAGTCTCGGTACGGGCTGTCTTTTGAGGATCGCGATTCCATGAACCATTGGTGTTCGTCCGACGAATGGTTGACGACGAGGTCCATCATGATTTTGATGCCGTGACGATGCGCTTCTTCGAGCATCGCATCGAAATCGTCCATCGTTCCGAACTCATCCATGATGGCCCGGTAATCGCGGATGTCGTATCCGTTGTCGTCGTTCGGTGAATCGTACACCGGCGATAGCCAGATGACATCGATGCCGAGTTCCGCCAAATACGACATCTTCTCAGTGATTCCAGGGATGTCCCCAATCCCGTCACCGTTCGAGTCATTAAAGCTACGCGGGTAAATTTGATAGACGACCGCTTCTTTCCACCATTGTTTCATGTTTCATCCTCCTCATACGTTCTGTCGATTTCATCGTACCCGCTCGTCGCCTTGATTTCTATCCATGATATGATGAAAATATGCACGATTTTGCTATTAAGAAAGGATGATTCGATGGAAATTGGCTTTTGTGGCTATTCGTATCATACAACGACCTATACTTTTCCTTTTCCCAATCGGTTGGAGACGTATTTGATTCGCTTGCAAACAGAAGGCACGGCGCGCATCGTCGTCAATGGGAAGACGTATACGGCACGGCCTGGCGACCTGTTGCTCGTTAAACCTGGTGACGCGTACGAACTGCATGTCGATACCCCGGCAAGCGGGGATTATCATCTTTTCTGTGACGGTCTGACCCTCGATGCATGGTGGGTGGCGGTCGATCGTTCCCGCATCACGTCCATCTCGATCGACCCTCGCTTGTTGTCACTCTGGCAGCATATCACCGAAGAGGCGCGACGCCCGACGACTGAACAAAGTCCGGACTTGATTGAAACACTGATTGAAGCCTTGCTCCTCATGCTCGACCGTTCAGTCCAAGAAGTGCAAGCAAACGTGCGACCACCTGTCGTGTCACGCATGATGCGTTATATAGAAGGAAACGTTACAAGCGACTTCAAAGTGGCGGACGTCGCCGACGCGGTCGGGCTCAGTGTATCGCGGACCGTCCACTTATTTAAAGAAGTGACCGGTATGACTATTGTCGCCTATGCTCAATCGATTCGACTCCAGCTCGCCGAAGAACAGATGCAGTATACCCAACACTCTCTCGAACGGATTGCCGAGCTGTCCGGATTCCGCTCCTATCCATATTTTCATCGTATCTTTAAACGAAAATATGGCGTCGCACCAGGGGTTTATCGCACACTTCAACAAAAAAACGAAAAAAAATAAAAAAAGAGTGATCCATTTTTTGAACCGCTCCGTTAGATGGGTGTAAACAACGACAACCACTCAAAAAAAGGAGCGATTACCCATGAAGAAGAAAACAATGAACAAGATTGTAGCACCGGCACTCGCACTCGGCTTACTCGTACCATTGAATGCACAGGCAGCGGATCACGCACCGACAGCAAGCACACCAGCAGGTGACTTACGAGCCACGCTCGACCAATTACTGTCTGAGCATTACGTCTTAGCCGTCACATCGATGATGAAAGCATATGATGGAGCACCAGACGCTGAAGTCGCGATGAAGGCACTCGATCAAAACGCACTCGACATGACACCGGCCATCGCTTCAATTTATGGAGATGAGGGCGCAGCCCAGTTCGAAGACATCTTCGCTGGTCACAACGACTACTCAGCTGACTTCGTTGAAGCGGCTAAATCAGAAGACAAAGAGCTTCGTGCTGACGCTGAAGCTGAGGTCGACGAATTCGTCGAAGAGTTCTCAACATTCCTTGATGCAGCAACAGAAGGTAACTTACCGAAAGACGCTGCTGCTGACGTACTTGAGCTTCACGAAGACCAAGTTCTCTCAGTATTCGACAACTATGTCGCAGGTGACTACGAGTCGGCATACATGACGTACCGTGAAGGGTACAAGCTCATGTTCGACATCAGTAAAGCCCTCTCAGGCGCAATCGTCACACAGATGCCTGACAAATTTGAAACTGCTGCTGACACACCAGCCGTCGAGCTTCGTTCAACATTGAACAGCCTTGCTGGTGAACACTTCGCACTCGCAGCAATCGGCATGCAAAAAGGCTACGATCAAGCAGAAGACTTCGACTACGTGAGCTGGGCTGAAGATCAGAACACACTCGATTTCAAAGCAGCCATCGGTTCAGTCTACGGTGATGAAGGTGCGGCCCAATTCGAAAAAGTATGGAACGGGAACCACATCACAGCCCAAGGTGACATCGTTGCCGCTACACTCGAAGGCGATGAAGCTAAAATTGAAGAAGCACGCATGAAGCTCGACCAGTTCGCTGTCGATTTCAGCACATTCCTCGATGCAGCGACAGAAGGTAACTTGCCACAAGAAGCTGGCCAAGAAGCCATCAAACAACATGAGGCCCTCGTGCTTCAAACGTTCGATCAGTATGTAGCTGGTGACGCGGATGCCGCTTGGATGTCATTCCGTGAAGGATACGCGTTCATGTTCGGTGTTGGTGAGACACTCGGTAACGCGATCGTGACACAAATGCCTGACAAGTTCGCTGAAACAACAATGCCTGAAGAGATGCCTGAAACAGGTCTCGGTGGTGCACAAGAACAATCAATGAACACGCTCTACGCTGGCCTTGCTGTACTTGGCGGAATCTTGCTCGCCTTTGTAACGCTTCGTAACCGTAAACAATCTGTTCAATAATCAATAAGGAGGGAGCCCCATGAACAAGCGCCATTTGTTTCTGGCGCTCTCTCTCTTTTGTTTTGGCTTCTGGACGTGGACGAGCGCCCAAGAATCGTCGTCACCACCTGTAGAAGAAAAACAAATAGAGGAGAGCCCAGATTTATCGGCTGAATTCTCACTTCTACAGGAAGAGGTGAAGAAGCTCCGATTAGCCGAGGAAGAGGAAAGTGCCAAGGCCGCGACACCCGTCCAACTTCAAATCCCAACCGTTGACGTCGACACCGCGATTGAACAAGTCGGTGTGCTCGACAATGGACAGATGGGCGTCCCAAAAGACGAGAACCAAGTCGGTTGGTTCGAACCGGGCGTCAAACCCGGCAGTAAAGGCAACGCCGTCATCGCCGGACACGTCGACAGCAAGACCGGCCCCGCCGTCTTCTATGAACTCGATCAGCTGAAGACAGGCGATGCCGTGACGATTATCGACGAGACCGGTAACACGTTGCGGTTTCGTGTCACAAAGACAGAGAGTTATGACACGAGCAACGCCCCGATCGAAGCAATTTTCGGTGCTACGTCGAGTCGGCATTTGAACTTGATCACGTGTTCCGGCACCTTCGGAGACGGCGGCTATGACCAACGTTTCGTCGTCTACACCGAACTCGTCGATAGCGAGATCAAGTCGACAGTCGAACTCGACGCACCGACGAGCGTCGAACTCCGCGGGAACTTATTGACGTGGCACGCCGTCCGTGACGACGCCGTCATCGGCTATCGCGTCTACGAAATGGTCGACGGTGAAGCGACACATATCGAAAGTATCCCGTCGCACGCCCGGAAGAGCATCGAAGTCACGAACGAGCAGGCAGCGTATTACGTGACAGCGATCGATCAACTCGGGAACGAGTCGAGTCCTTCCGCACAGACGAAGTGATGATCGAAGCACCCACAGACCGCCATCTGTGGGTGCTTTTTATCAACTTGCAACTTCAAGCAAAAAAGCATCCCTCGATGAGGAATGCTTTTTCGTTTAGACGAAACACGGAATCTGCGGGTTGAACGTCTTATTGTTCTCCGTCATGATCTGTTTTTTGATTTTGCCTTCGCCGAGATAGACGATACGGTCAGCGAGCGCCTCCGCGTCCTCTTCATCGTGGGTGACGAAGATTGTCGTCGTCCCCGTCTGTTTGAGGAGGCGGCGCAAATCGTCCCGAATGCGATGTTGGAGCGACGTGTCCAAGTTGCTGAACGGCTCATCTAAGATGAGGAGCGATGGTTTCGGTGCGAGCGCACGCGCGAGCGCGACACGCTGTTGCTGACCACCACTGAGCTCATACGGATAGCGGTGACGGAACTCGGACAGGTTTACGAGCGTCAGCATCTCTTCGACACGCTCGTTCCGCTCTTTCCGGCTCAGTTTATGCAGACCGAAGCGGATGTTCTTCTCAACGGTCATATGTGGGAAGAGCGCATAGTCTTGGAACACCATCCCGACACCACGCTGTTCAGGCGGCATGAACTGGCAATCGTCGCAACAGACACAGTCGTTGACGACGACGACGCCTTGATTCGGCATCTCAAGCCCTGCGATGAGGCGTAAAATCGTACTCTTCCCAGAACCGCTGTCACCGAGAAGCGAGACGATTTCACCTTTCGTGATCGAGATCGAGAATCCTTTAATCGTCTCGGCTTGCGCACCTTTATAGCTGAAGTGTAAATCGTTGATTTGAACAAACATTAGTCGGCCTCCTTATCAAGCACCTTATGGAACACAAAGATCAACAGTCCGCTCATGAGCACGATGACGATTGAGGCGAGCGCGGCCTCATGTATCTTCTCGTCACTGACATATTTGAACGCCTGTGTGGCGAGCGTCGAAAAATTGAATGGCTGTAAAAACAGCGTCAGCGGCAATTCTTTCATAATATCGATAAAGACGAGGATGAACGCGCTCATGATCGCCCCTTTAATCATCGGGATATCGACCCGGAAGAACGTCTGTACCGTCCCCCACCCGAGCATGCGTGACGCTTCCGTGAATGACTTCCCGACTTTCTCAAATCCGCTCTCGATCGAATTATAGCCGATGGCGAGGAAGCGAATGACGTAGGCGAAGATGAGCATGATGAGCGTCGTCCTGAACACGAACGTCTGGCCCAATTCCAAGGCGAGCGCCACGTTCAGCACCCACTCATCGAGCAACAAGAACAACGTGATGACGGCGATGGCGATGGCCGCTCCCGGGATCGAATAACCGAGCGTCGTCACTTTCGAGATGACGCGTGTCATGTTCGACGGGAACAGGCGCGTGTAGTTCGCGATGATGAGCGCGAACACGAGAATGATCACGGTCGCAATGAACGCCACGCTCACCGTGTTCCAGACGAGGCGGAAAAACTCGGCCGTGAACACTTGCTCGAACGTCAATACCGTCCAAGCGACGAGTTGTACGAACGGGATGAGAAACGCGACGGCGAAGATGGTCGCCACATAGCCGAACACGGCGTAGCGGTGCCACCCGGTCAATTGTCTCGGTTTAAGCGGCTTCACTTTTGTCGTCGCATAGCTGAACTGCTTCCGCCCCCGGACGAGCCGTTCCATCGTCAAGATGGCGATAACAAGAATCATGAGCGTCCCGGCGAGTTTGAGCGCCGAGGACGTATCTTTCATCCCGAACCATGTACTGAAGATGGCCGTGCTGAACGTCTGAATCCCGAAGTATTTGACGACCCCATAGTCGTTCAATACTTCCATCAAGACGAGGCTGACCCCACCGATGATGGCGACACGCGAAATCGGGATGACGACGGTGAAGAAGATGTCCCATGAGCCGCGGCCGAGGATGCGGGCGTTCTCAATCATCGAGGACGATTGATTGTGTAGGAAGGCCCGCGTGATCGTATAAATGTATGGATACAAGAACAGCGTGAAGATGAACACCGTCCCTTGAATCGTCATGATGTTGAAGTACGTCTGGTCGACGGTGATACCGAACTCATTGCGCAGCGTCGTCTGGATGACGCCCGTATAGTTCAAGATTCCGTGATACGTGTATCCCCCGATATAAGGCGGGATAGCGAGCGGTAAGATGAGCGCCCATTTGAAGAACCGACGGAACGGAAAATCATAGACGGTGACGAACCAAGCCAAGCTCGTCCCGATGATGGTCGTCAACAATCCGGTCGCGAGCATGATGAACAGCGTATTGCGCACATAAGTCGGTAACAAGTACTCGCGGATGTGTTGCCAGTTCTCGTTGACCGGTGCGAACAGTTCGACCAAGACGACGACGCCTGGCAGGACGATGAACACCAGCGCGATAAAGCTGAGGATGGCCCATCCATTCAGTTGTCGTTTCAGCGCGTACCAGTTCATGTCGTACAACTCCCGTTCTTTCGTTCAGTCACTTCCTGTCCCATCATATCAGGTTCAACGCTCTCGTTGTACCGCTAGCGTGTCGAGAAACGCAAAAATCTTCGGCCTGAACGTTTGTTCAAGCCGAAGTCTTCTTATTTCCAGCCCGCTTCGTTGAAGAGACGGATGGCTTCTTGTTGATGTTCTCCAAGCGCCGAGAGGTTGATGTCTTGCTCTTTGAACTCACCCCATGATTGGAGGAGTTCGTTCGGTTCAACCGATTCGTTGACCGGATACTCATAGTTCGCGCTAGCGAACTGTTCTTGTGCTGACGGATCAGACATGAATTCCATGAGTTTCTTCGCGTTATCTGAGTTCTTCGATGCTTTTGTCATCGCGATTCCTGAGATGTTCACGTGTGTCCCCGTCGTGTCTTGGTTCGGGAAGAAGACGCCGAGTTGCTCAGCCACTTTCTTCTCTTCCGCGTCTTCCGAGTTCAACATGAGACCCATATAGTATGTGTTCATGATGGCGACATCACCTTCACCGGCCACGACTGCTTTCGCTTGGTCACGGTCGTTTCCTTGTGGGTCGCGTGCAAAGTTATTGACCATACCTTTCGCCCACTCTTTTGCCTGGTCGACACCGTTCACTTCGATGAACGAGGCGAGGAGCGAGATGTTGTACATGTTCTCAGACGGACGGACGAGAACTTTGCCGTTCCACTGTTCTTCTGTGAGTGCTTCATACGTTGACAAGTCTTCTGGTTTCACGCGGTCTTTCGCATAGACGATGACACGGGCCCGTTTCGTGAGACCGAACCATTCTTTGTCTGTGTCACGGTATTTCTCAGGGACGTTTGACTCAAGCACGTCGCTATCGACCGCTTGCAGATGTCCTGCTTCTTTCGCTTGATACAAGTTCCCTGCATCCGCTGTGATGAAGAGATCGGCTTCCGTGTTGTCGCCTTCTGTGTTCAAACGCTCGAGCAACTCATCGCTTTTCCCTTCGACGACGTTGACTTTCACGCCTGTCTCTTCTTCGAACTGCTTGTAAAGCTCTTTATCTACATCATAGTGACGGCTCGAGTAAACATTGACGACTTTTGACTCTTCTGCTGTCTCGTTGTCGCTTGAAGTCGTCGTTTCTTCTGTGCTGGCGCAAGCCGCAAGAAGTGATGTCGTGAGCGCAGCCGAAAGGCCAAGTGCCATGTACTTTTTGTTCATTTCATAATCCCCCACTTATTCATCTCTAATATTGGTAATGATAATTACTCTCAGTTACTATCATCACTGATAATCATTCTCACGTCAACCTTTTTTTGAAATCGTTTACAGTGTTTATGAATATATAACTTAACAGTTTTCCTGTCATCATTTCTTGACTTCAAATTGATTAGACGGCTATAGTGAAAAAGAACAAACCGTCTGGTCGGTACAGAAAGGAGGCATGACATGACAAACCGATCAATGATCACGAAACAGAAACTGTTGGATGCAGCGACGGACATCATCATGGAGCATGGTGTGCATCATCTTACTTTAGATGAAGTCGCGAAGACAGCCGGTGTTTCGAAAGGTGGTCTTTTGTATCATTATCCGTCCAAAGAAGCGTTGCTAACTGCCATCGTCGAACGGCTCCAAAACGAGCAAAATGAGTTGTACGAGTCGCTTCAAGCTGATGGCAACGGACCCGTGGAAGCGTTCGTCCGCCTATTTGATGAGACGAAACTCCATCCCGAGCGTTCACCGATTCACATTGACGCCGAGAAAATGATTGCCTTCTTGACACTGTTCGCTGTCGACCAGGAATACGCCGAACGGTGGAAGCACGACCTCGACACGTTCTTCGCAGCGTTCCAACAGACGAGCGATCCCGTCGAGACGATGATTATCCGTTATGCGCTCGAAGGCATGATGATGTCCGAGCACTTCAACGTCGGCGTCGCGCCGCCCCCCTTAAAACACGACATTATCGCTCGCTTGATCGAGCGAGCCCAGAACATCGATTCGGGTAAAACAGACTAAGCCATCAGAGGAGAAATGAACCCCATGCAGAAAATCACGTCCTTCTCCGTCAACAACAAGTTCGCCGTATGGTTGATGACGATCATCTTGACAGCCACCGGAATTTTCGCTGGTCTGACGATGAAACTAGAAACATTGCCTGATATCACGACACCGACCGTTTCGGTGACGACGATTTATCCAGGCGCCTCTCCTGAACAAGTACTCGAGGAAGTGAGCACCGTCCTCGAAGAGAGATTGAAGAACTTGAACGGCGTCGAACAAGTCCGTTCGTCTTCATTCCAAAACGCTTCAAACATTCAAATCGATTACGATTTCAGCACCGACATGGAAGAAGCAGAGCAACTCGTCAAAGACGCGCTCAGCAATGTCGAGTTGCCGGAATCCGTCCAAGACCCGCAAGTGTCGCGTCTCAGCTTTGACGCATTCCCGGTCATCGGAGCCGCCGTCTCAGACGAGAACCTCGATTTGGCCGAGTTGACGAAACTCGTCGAAGAAGAACTCCAACCGGCACTTGAAGGCGTCGAAGGCGCTCAAACCGTCCAAATCGCCGGACAAGAGATTCGTCGCGTCGAGCTCCAATTCGATCAAGACGCGCTCGCTGAATACAACTTGACGGAGGATACGGTCAAACAGTTGATTCAAGCAAACGATGCTCGCATCGCGCTCGGTCTTTATGAACTTGGTGATACGGAACAAGCCGTCGTCATCGACGGGAAGTCAGAGACGCTCGAAGCGTTCCGCGATCTCCAAATCCCGTACTCACCGGCCCAAACTACACCGACTGCTCCGGCTGCATCGGCCGCCCCAGGTGCGCCAACGGAACTTCCAACTGGCGAGACACCACAAGTTCCGACTGAAGTGCCAGGTGCCGTCCCACCTGCGAATCTGCCGACAACTGTCCCGACTGTCGCCTTGAGCGAACTCGCGACGATTGAAGACCGCGGTGTCGAGGAATCGATTTCTCGCTCGAACGGAGAACGTTCCATCGGGATTCAAGTGACGAAAACACAAGACGCGAACACGGTCGACGTCGTCAACGCCGTGAAAGATGTACTTGCCGACTTCGAAGCCGACTTTGACACGGCCAACGTCTCGGTCACGCTCGACCAAGGTCAACCGATTGAAGAATCGGTCGAGACGATGGTCTCGAAAGCGTTGCTCGGTGGCTTGTTCGCCATCTTGATCATTCTCGTGTTCCTTCGTAACTTCCGTTCGACAATCATCGCGGTCATCTCGATTCCGCTATCACTTCTCATGGCATTGATTGTCTTGAAACAGCTCGATATCACGCTCAACATCATGACGCTCGGTGCGATGACCGTTGCCATCGGACGGGTTGTCGACGATTCGATTGTCGTCATCGAGAACATTTACCGTCGCCTCACGCGTTCGAACGAGACGCTCCGCGGCAAAGAGTTGATTATTGCTGCGACGAAAGAAGTGTTCGTCCCAATCGCGTCTTCGACGATTGTCACAATCGCCGTCTTCTTACCGCTAGGCTTCGTTACTGGATTCGTTGGTGAACTGTTCTTGCCGTTCGCATTGACCGTCGTCTTCGCCTTGCTCGCGTCACTTCTCGTCGCGATCACGGTCGTTCCGATGATGGCCGACTCGTTCTTCAAGAACCGCGACAAGTTGAAACCGGAAGAAGGTCCCGGAAAGCTTGCCGAATGGTATCGCGGCGTCCTCAACTGGTCGCTCAACCATAAACTCGTCGTCTTTGGTCTCGCGACAGCACTCCTAATTGGAAGTTTCGCCCTCGTCCCAGCCATCGGCGTCAACTTCTTGAACCAAGAGTCTGAGAAGACGCTTTTCGTCACGTTCGACCCAGAACCGGGTCAAACCCTTGACGATTCAATCGCGGCAGCTGAAGTTGCCGAGACGTACTTCATGGAAGAGCAAGCGAACGCGACCGACGTTCAATTCACGGTCGGTGGTGAGAACCCGCTCAACCCTGGCAATAATAAACAAGGAATCTTCATCGTCCAGTATGATCCGGACACGGAAGACTTTGCTGACGTCAAAATCGCCGATGTCGAACGCTTGAACGAACTCGCCACAGGCGGTGAGTGGAAAGAACAAGACTTCACTGGCGGTGCCGGGACGAGCGGTGTGACGTACAACGTCTATGCCAACTCGCTCGAAGACTTAGAAGCCATCGTCCCGACGTTCATCGAGACGATTGAAGAAGAAACGGACTATGTCCGTCAAGCAACGTCAGATTTGCGTGAATCGTACGTTCAGTACACGTTCAACGTCGACCAACAAGCTGCTGCTGAGGCAGGCGTCTCGGCCGCTCAGCTCGCACAGACGATTGGTCAGTTCCAAGCGCAAGAGAGCCCGCTCTCGACGGTGACGATTGATGACAAACAACTCGACGTCGTCATCCCGACCGAACAAGTCACGTACGACAGCATTGACGAGTTGCAAGAACAAGAAGTAACGACGCCGTTCGGACCGCGTCCAATCTCGGACTTCATCGAAGCTGAGGAAGGCACGACACCAGACACGCTCGTCCAGCGCGATGGAAAACTATTAGCTCGTGTCAACGTCGAACTCAGTACAGACAAAGCGACGGAAGCTTCGGCTGCCATCGAGGAACGTGTGGCTGACATCGAGCTTCCGGCTGGCGTCTCGTATGATGTCGGTGGTGTCACTGAACAGATTGAAGAATCGTTCACCCAGCTCGGTCTCGCGATGCTCGCGGCCGTCGCCATCGTTTACTTGGTGCTCGTCATCACGTTCGGTGGTGCCGTCACGCCGTTTGTCGTCCTGTTCTCGCTCCCTTACGCGATTATCGGGGGACTTGTCGCCCTCCTCATCACAGGCGAAACGATTTCGGTATCTGCCTTGATCGGTGCGCTCATGTTGATCGGGATTGTCGTCACGAACGCCATCGTCTTGATTGACCGCGTCATTCATAAAGAAGAAGCCGGTCTCTCGACGCGTGATGCATTGCTCGAGGCAGCCGGTACGCGTCTCCGTCCGATCCTCATGACGGCGCTCGCGACGATTGGTGCCCTTGCACCGCTCGCCCTCGGCCTCGAAGGCGGCGCCTTGATCTCGAAAGGTCTCGGTGTGACCGTCATCGGCGGATTGACAAGTTCGACGCTGTTGACGCTCCTCATCGTCCCAATCGTGTATGAGTTCTTCGCACGGTTCCGTAAGAAAAAACAAGCATAATTCAAAAAGAGAGTTGACCGTGGACATTGGCCAACTCTCTTTTTTGTGTTCAATGGCATTGCATGATGATTTCGGTCTCTTCAAACCGTTTGGCTCGGAGCGCATCGGTCGGGATCAAGAAATAGAGAATCCCCGCGTCACCGAACATGACGTCGAGCTCTTCTGTCGAGTCCATTTGGAAAAGGAGGAACGGATCGCTGAAACGGTCACCGTACGTGTCTTCCACTTCTTCGAACACATCGTTTTGCACTTCGTCCGGATGTCCGCCGATCGCGTGCACCTCGCCTTCATCGAACAACTCTTCTAAGGCGATGTACTCGTCTTCAGTCATGAGATTGAATAACGTATCAACGTTCGGTGCGTAGGATTCCTCGAACGCGACGGCCCGTTCATTGAGCGCCTCGCCGATCCGGACCCGTTCAAGTGTCGTCGTTTCGGTGTAGAAAACTCGCCAAAGATGACGTTCATCCGCATCACCCCAAGGCTGTTCCTCCATATCATAAAAGAAAGAGAGCAATCCTTGTTTCGGAAGCGCCTCGACCGACTCGAAGCCTACGAAGTCGCTCAAGCGAAATTGCGCTAAAAACGTCAAGTTTTCTCCCGGATGGTCCGACACACTCGGTAAATCTGGGTAACCGCCAAATTTTGAATGTCCGATGGCCACTTCTTCTCGAGCAGTCCGTGGTACGAGCTTCAAGTTGATCCGTTTCGTGAATGCTGCCAAGACTTCGTTCCCGTCCTTAATCCCATGTGTTTGTATAAACTGCTTTACCGCTTGTAGTTCCATCTCCACACCTCGTTTATATAGGATGCTCATAGTGTATCACAGCGAACGTACGTACCCATTCTCTTTTTTGTCATCGCCTCTCTCTTGACCTAGATGATAAAGTTTGAGAGAATCCATACGTTTTGAACTTATTCGCGAAAGGGTGTCACATATGCAACGTCTTATCAAATGGGTAATCGGCCTTTCGCTCTTGTTTGGCTTGAGCGCACTCGGCAATTGGATCGTCGCGACGCTTGATTTAAAAATTCCTGGGAGCGTCATCGGCATGGTCCTCTTGTTGCTCTTATTGATGACCAAATTGATCCGTGTCGAGTGGATTGAAGACAGCGCTGGCTTTTTAACGAAGCATCTCGCCTTCTTCTTTATCCCGATCGCGGTCGGACTCATGTCGTACAGTGATTTATTAAAGGTGGAAGGCGTGCCGCTCTTTGCCGCCATGATCATCAGTCTATTCGTCGGTCTCATCGTTACCGCCCTCATCTCCGGAAGACGAGGTGAAGCATCATGACGTTATTTTGGGTGCTCGTCACCATCGGAGTCTACATGTTCAGCCGCAAACTGTCCTTTAAATGGGCGTCCCCGTTTACGAACGTCGTCTTCTTGAGTACGGCGACATTGATTGTGGTGTTGCTCTTGTCCGGACAGACGTACGAGACATATGCCCCGGCCAGAGACGCCATCACGACGCTGCTCGGACCAGCTACGGTCGCACTCGGATTGCCGCTCTATCGCAACTTGCCCATCTTGCTCGCACGTGCGAAACGGGCGCTCGGGGCCATCATGTTCGGGACGCTGTCGACGATTTTCGTTGCTGTTGGCTTAGGGACCGCGCTCAAATTGACGGATCACGTCTTGCTCGCCTTGTCCGTCAAATCAGTAACGTCACCGATTGCCTTAGAATTGGCACGGCAATTACAAGGTGACGCTGCACTCGCCGCTTCGGTCGCCGTCGCTTGCGGGATTCTCGGGGCCATGCTCGGTCCGACGATTCTCACGCGCTTCAACGTGACCGACCCGTTCACGCGTGGACTTGCGCTCGGGACGCTCAGCCACGGCATCGGAACGGCCCAAGCCGCGACGGAACATCCACTGTCAGGGGCCACGGGCGGAGCGGCGATGGGTCTGTCTGCCATCTTCACATCATTCATGTTACCGTTTCTACTTCCTCTTCTGTTTTGATTTGGGAAGAACTCGGGCACGGAGAGGCCTTCGCGCCTCTCTTTTTATTTTCAAACAATTTCGATACTTTTCAAAACGGCTCTCATGCTACACTAATTGAGAACAGATTGATCAGAGGAGGTAGACCATGCAATCGAAATTGATTGAACGTTTAATCACGTATGCAAAAATTGATACACAGTCCGACTTCACGAGTGAGACGACACCGTCGACGGCGAAACAATGGGACTTGATTCGCCACCTCGAGGCCGAATTGAAAGCACTCGGTCTAGAAGATGTTGAAACCGACGAATACGGCTACTTGTTCGCGACCTTACCGAGCAACGTCGACCACGATGTGCCGACGATCGGGCTTCTCGCCCACGTCGATACGGCGACCGACTTCACCGGTACGAACGTCAACCCGCAACTCGTCGAGCATTACGAAGGCGGCGAGATCGTCTTGAACGAGGCGCTCGGTGTCATCCTATCGCCGCGCGACTTCCCGGAGCTCGACGGCTACGTCGGACATACGCTCATCACGACAGACGGGACGACGCTACTCGGTGCCGATGATAAAGCCGGCATGGCCGAGATTGTCACCGCGGTCGAATACTTATTGGCCCATCCGGAGATCCCGCACGGACCGGTCCGCATCGCCTTCACACCGGACGAAGAGATCGGACGCGGCCCGCACAAGTTCGACGTCGCCCGCTTCAACGCCGACTTCGCCTATACGATGGACGGTGGTCCGCTCGGTGAACTCCAATATGAGAGCTTCAACGCCGCCGGTGCCACGGTCACGTTCCACGGAACGAACGTCCACCCGGGCAGTGCTAAAAACAAGATGGTCAACTCGATGAAATTGGCGATGGCGTTCCACAACCGCCTTCCGGCCGATGAGGCACCAGAGCATACGAGCGACTATGAAGGCTTCTTTCATTTGAACGGTTTCTCTGGCGACGTGGAGACGACGACATTGCAATACATCATCCGCGACCATGACCGGGAGAAGTTCGAGGCGCGCAAAGCGTTGCTCGAAAAGCTCGTCGTCGAATGGAAACAGAAATACGGTGAAGCGCGTGTCGACTTGAAAATGGACGATCAATACTACAACATGGCCGAGAAAATCGAGCCCGTGAAACACATCGTCGACACTGTCGCCGACGTCATGCGCGAACTCGGGATTGAACCGAAAATCGAACCGATTCGCGGCGGGACGGACGGTTCGCAACTATCGTATATGGGCCTCCCGACCCCGAACATCTTCACGGGCGGCGAGAACTATCACGGCAAGTTCGAATACGTCTCTGTCAACAACATGGAAAAAGCGACCCACGTCATCATCCAGACGCTCCGCACGTTCGCTGAACGCGCGCGAGCATAATCTATGCGCCTCCAATCGTTCTCTTCTAGAATAGAGACATTGGAGGCGATTTTTTATGAAGCATACGTTTCAAATGAACCTCGACTGGACCGGCGGACGTAACGACGTCGGAACGATCGAGGCCGAACGGTTGAAGACACAAATCTCGATCCCCCCGGAAATGGATGGGCCGGGCATCGGGACGAACCCCGATGAGATGTTGCTCGGTGCTGCGGCGACGTGCTATATCATCACGCTCGCGGCCATGCTCGGTCGAAGCGAACTGCCACACCAAGGCATCACCATCGACGCCGAAGGCATCGTCGACGTGACGAACGGTGTCTTCACCTACGAGACGATTCGCTACGCGACAAACATCAACGTGCCACAGACGGCGACAGACCGTGACATCACGCTCGTCGAACGGATCGCCAAAAAAGCGAAGGACGGCTGTATGATTTCGCGCGCCTTGGCCGGCAACGTCACGTTCGAGCTCGACACGACGGTCACCCGCGTCGACTGACGATGATCCGTTTCGAACGACCGTTGATGGAAGGCACGATCGTCAAGCGGCGCAACCGCTTCATCATGGATGTCTTGCTCGACGATGAAATCGTCGCGTGTCACTGTCCGGTCACGGGGCGAATCGGCGACCTCGTCTTTGACGGTGTGCCATGTCTCGTCTCAGAGGCACCGATTTCCACACGCCGGACTCGGTTCACGGTCGAGGCGATCTCAGTGGACACGGACAATCAATGGATCGGGATTCATCAAGGACAAGTCAACGACCATGTCGCCCATCTATTGTCCTCGACACAACTCGACGTCTTCCCGTCTGCCCAACACGTGGAGCGTGAAGTCCTCATCGACTCGTCACGCCTCGACTTCAACGTCGATGGCGTGTACATGGAAGTGAAGACCCCGCTCGCCGAACTGTTCGTGACGCCGATGCCTCATGTTTCACGAGACGCGGTCAAGGCGCCCGTCGAGACGAAACGATTCCTCCGCCACTTGGAGGCGCTCATCTCGACCTTGCCGGAAACCGGTCGGGCCGTGCTGTTATACGTCTTCTTGTACGACGCGCCCGTCTTCACCGGTCATCCGAACCGAAGACACGACACCTTGATTCGCCAACGGCTTCGCGACGCGACCGTGGATGGACTGGAAGTGTGGCAATTGAACTGTCGTTTCACGGCAGAAGGCATCGTCCCGCTCCGTTGCGTTGAGACAACACCTCACTTCAATTGAAAAAGCCATCGTTGATGGCTTTTTCACTGTAATAACAATGGGGTCACGTACGCCTCGATGACAGCGGAGATCGCAAGGAGCGGAACCGCAATCAACACGAACGTCTTCACCCCAGCGAGAAACAGCGCCTTGAATGTGACGTCCGTCTCTTTCCCGCGCAGCTTCTTCCACACATGACGGTTAAGCGATAACCCCATCGCCGCTCCGAGTAAGATGGCCGAGATCTCGGTGATCCCGTGCGGCAAGATGCCGAGCACGATGACCCGAATCACAGATTCGCCAGCGAACCCGACGAGCATGGCGACCAGGCCGATGACCGCGGCGTTGATGACGACGAACACGTATGGAATGAAGAGTGGGATCAACCCGAATAGAAATGCAAACAGCGTGACACGGGTATTGTTCACGAACAAGGCGATCATCGTCTCGCGCGCGCTCGAATCGAACGTCAATCCCCTCGATTCAAACGTATCCCCGAGCTGGGCTAAAATCTCGTCTATTTGATTAGGTGCGATGACCGATCGAAACAAGAAGTACGATCCGATGCCCGTGATGATGAATAGCATCCACAGGCGCAGAAAGTCTTTCCGATAATAGTTCGACCATGCCTCGCGAATGGATAGCGATGTTTTCATTTGAATTCCCCCTTACCAAGCTATACGAATCTCGTCAACGTTTGTTTCATTTTCCCCACAACTGCGCGTTTTCAAAAAACGTGATACAATACACGTCGTAAACAAATCAGAAAAACGAGGGATCCTATACATGATTACAGTAAATAACGTAAGTCTCCAATTCGGTGGCCGCAAGTTGTTCGAAGACGTGAACATCAAGTTCACACCAGGCAACTGTTACGGCTTGATCGGCGCAAACGGCGCCGGGAAGTCAACATTCTTAAAAATTCTTGCCGGTGAGCAAGACACGACAACAGGTGACGTCAGCTTCTCGCCTGGCGAACGCCTCGCCGTCCTCAAACAGGACCATTACGCGTACGAAGACCAAGCGGTACTCGAGACGGTCATCATGGGCCACGAGCGTTTATATCAAGTCATGAAAGAGAAAGACGCCATCTATATGAAGGAAGATTTCTCTGACGAAGATGGTATGCGCGCGGCTGAACTCGAAGGCGAATTCGCCGAGATGAACGGTTGGGAAGCCGAATCAGAAGCAGCCATGGTCCTTCAAGGACTCGGCATCACGGACGCGTCACACCACAAGCTCATGAGCGAGCTCACAGGTGGCGAGAAAGTCAAAGTCCTCCTTGCTCAAGCATTGTTTGGCAAACCTGACATTCTTCTCCTCGATGAGCCGACGAACGGTCTTGACCTCAAGGCGATTCAATGGCTCGAAGAGTTCTTGATCAACTTTGAGAACACCGTCATCGTCGTATCCCATGACCGTCACTTCTTGAACAAAGTGTGTACGCACATGGCCGACCTCGACTTCGGGAAGATTCAATTGTACGTCGGTAACTACGACTTCTGGTACGAGTCGAGCCAACTCGCTTCACGTATGGCCAACGACCAGAACAAGAAAAAAGAAGAGAAAATCAAAGAACTTCAAAACTTCATCGCCCGCTTCAGCTCGAACGCCTCGAAGGCGCGTCAAGCGACGTCGCGTAAGAAGTTGCTCGATAAAATCACGCTCGACGATATCCGTCCGTCGTCACGCCGTTATCCGTTCGTCGGCTTCTCGATGGAGCGCGAAATCGGGAATGACGTACTCTACGTCGACAACGTCTCGAAAACAATCGATGGCGTCAAAGTACTCGACAACGTCACGTTCTCACTGAACAAGACAGACAAAGTCGCATTCGTCGGCCGTTCGGACGTCGCCATCACGACACTCTTCAAAATCATCATGGGTGAGATGGAGCCTGACACAGGTACAATCAAATGGGGCGTCACGACGACACAGTCTTACTTCCCGAAAGACAACTCAGAATACTTCGAAGGCTCGGATAAGAGCATCTTGGATTGGTTACGCCAGTTCTCACCAGCAGACGAGTCGGATACGTTCCTTCGCGGCTTCCTCGGTCGTATGCTCTTCTCAGGCGAAGAAGTCATGAAGAAAGCGTCTGTCCTCTCAGGGGGCGAGAAAGTGCGTTGCATGCTCTCGAAAATGATGCTTTCGAACTCGAACGTCCTCGTCCTCGACGATCCGACAAACCACTTGGACCTCGAGTCAATCACGGCGCTCAACAACGGCCTCGAGACGTTCAAAGGCGTACTCCTCTTCAGCTCGCATGACCATCAGCTCATCTCGACGATCGCTACGCGCATCATCGAAGTGACGCCGAACGGGATCGTCGACAAAGAAGCGACGTACGACGAGTTCCTCGAGAACGAATCGCTCCAACAACAAGTCGAATCACTTTATCAGAACGCATAAGAAAAATCGATCGGCCGCGGCCGATCGATTTTTTATTTGACCTCGACGGTTTCCATGATGTGTTCATGGATGTCGTGTCCTTTTGTCACATGGACTTGAACGTTGTACGTACCGGTCTCAGGGAACGTATGCTCACCTTCATAGCTTCCGCCTTCCGTTTCATCAAGCTTCACCCAGTCGTGCTTGTCCGCTCCGTCTTTGAACACTTCGAGTTGGACGTCCGCACCCGTCAACGCCTCATGCTCAATTTCGACGTTGACTGTGAACGGTTGGACTTCATTGGCGACAGCTTGAGTCGGATCAAGGACAATGTCTGCTCCCGCGTGGTTGTGATGGTCTTGCTCAGCTTCAGTCTCAGCCTCGGCCGCCGTCTCCGGATGGCCGACCGTAACGTTAGTCGTCGGCATCGTATGCATCGAACGGGCCGTCACATGGACTTGCACCGTGTAAACTGCTTCTTCGACAAACGTCGTCTCCGCCTCGTAGACTCCATCTTCTGTGAGCGACGCTTTCGTCATCTCACTCTCTTCCTTGGCGCCATTTTTCCAGACCTCGAACTTAATCTCGTCGGCATCATCGACCGCTTCACCGTCTTGTGTGACGCGAACCGCCAACGTGACCGTCTCGTCTTTGTCCGCCGTGGCCGGAACGTTTAATTCTGCTTCTACCGGTTCCATCGACTGCACCGTCTCCGTGCCACTGACCGTTTCATCGGCTCCGCACGCCCCAAGGACGAACAGACCGACGAGACCAAATGCCACCCCGAACCGTTTCATTGATTTACTCATGTTGAATCCCCCTATTCAATCGCTTACATTCTTCACACATTGTTCATGATAGCACCCTTTTTTAGGAAATGTGTGAGGATTGTGTGATATTTGACACGTTGGTCACTCATAAATCGAACACAAATATTGAGAGTCATTATCCAAAAATTCCTTTCCCTATTTTTAGGGTTAGACGATGTTTACCACTAAAAGGGGGTATATAAAATATATACACAGCTCAATATATGGAAAGCCTTAACATCAAGATACATACACCCAAGAATGGAGGCGAAACCAAAATGAAGAGCAAGTTTGTACGTGTGTTGATGGCCTTGTTGATCATGTTGGCACCGTTAGTCGCTTATCCAAAATCGGCTGACGCCGCCGCTTCGAAATTCATCACGAGCGTGAATACGACGAGTAAAGTTGTCGCGTTGACGTTCGATGACGGGGCGGATGGTGCGAATACGAATAAGATTTTGGACATACTTGCCAAGAACAACGTCAAAGCCACTTTCTTTTTGACTGGATCAGGCGCCAATAACCATCCTCAATACATTAAAAACATCGCAGCTAAAGGTCACCAACTCGGTAACCATTCGTATACCCATCCAGACTTCACAAAGTTGACCGCCACGCAAATGAAATCAGAACTTGATCGGACGGAAGCGCTCATTAAATCGCTTACTGGCAAAACGACAAAACCAATCTTCCGGGCACCGTTCGGCGCCGTCAATAGCGCCGTGTTGAGCGGAGTCGGCGCTGCCGGCTACGGTTATACGATTCAATGGAACATCGATACCGTGGACTGGAAAGGAGTCACTGCTAGCCAAATCAATACGAAAGTACAGGCGAACATCAAACCAGGCTCAATCGTCTTGATGCACACCGGTGCCGGCGCTCCAGGTACACCACTCGCCTTGCCGACGATGATTGCCCAGTTGAAAGCGAAAGGCTACAAGTTCGTCACCGTCTCGCAATTGCTCGCTTACCAAAACACATCTACTAGCAAAACGTATACCGTCAAATCAGGCGATACCCTTTATAGCATCGCCCGAGCTTACAACGTCACAGTCGCTGCGCTCGCTGCGGCCAACAAAATTACAAACTACAGTCTCATCTATGTCGGACAAGTGCTCGTCATCCCGGGTACCACTGTAACTCCTCCACCTACGACGACCGTCAAGTATACGGTTAAATCGGGTGACACGCTCTATAAGATCGCCACTTTGTACAAAACGACCGTCGCTAAGATTGCAGCCGCCAACAATATTACGAACGTCAGCTTGATTAGCGTCGGGCAAGTGCTTACAATCCCACGCTAACCAAAAAAGTGTCCTCCGCTTTTCGGGGGACACTTTTTTATGCGCCAAGACACTCATCGACCATCGCGATTGCGACGTTCGCGTCATCAATTCCATGGACGAGCACACGACCGTCTTTAAATAAAAGCATCCGATGATTCCGCCATCGCCATTCTAATGTGAACGGTGTCTGTTTCACAGCGATGTCCGCACGCTCGAGTTGATGTGCGATTGGTTCAAGCCCTTCGATGGACCGACGGACTTGGACGACGTCACGCCCACAGAGGAGTGCTGTCTGTTGCCGATTCGGGACGAGGCTCGGATAGTCGTGAATTTGACAAGAAGGACAAGACACATCGACGAGACGTGCGACATCTAGTCGCTGTGACTGGTTTTCCCACATATCTTCAATCAAGAGTCGACGTTCCATCTTTTCATGACGCCCCGTCAAATATTTCAATGCCTCAACGGCTTGACGACTTGCCACATGTTGAACGATTGGCGCTACCACCCCCGCTGTCGCGCACGTTTGCCCGGCTAGCGGCAAATGACGCATGAGACAACGAAGACACGGCGCTTCTCCCGGCATCACTGTGTAGTTCATGCCGTATGCCCCGACGCAAGAGGCAAACAAGAACGGAATGCCACGCTCGAGTGCGAAATCGTTCAATAGAAGACGCGTCTCGACGTTATCGGTTGCGTCCAAGATGAGATCAACGGACGGCAAAGGCCGAAGCCAATCCCACGAGACATCGGCGATTTGAGCGTCCAACTCAACGTCTGAGTTGATGGCCCGCAGGCGTTCGAGCGCTGCGACCGCTTTCGGCGTCTCGGAACGTGCGTCCTGTTCCGTATAGAGCGTCTGTCGTTGTAAGTTCGTCACCTCGACGTAGTCGCGGTCGACGAGGATGAGCGAGACGCCGGCCCGAACAAGTTGATCGCTAACGGCCGCCCCGAGCGCGCCGAGACCGACGACGAGCACGCGTTTCTCCATCAGACGTTCTTGGCCCTCCACCCCGATGCCGTGGAACCGGGCCTGCCGCGCGTAACGTTCTGGGACAGGTGTCATCGGATGTAGTCCCCTGACTTCCCGCCTTGTTTCTCGAGCAAGTATGTCGGTCCGATGACGATGCCTTTATCGACTGCTTTCGTCATATCGTACACGGTCAAGGCAGCGACCATTGCTGCCGTCAACGCCTCCATCTCGACACCGGTATCGCCTTTCGTCTTCACAAACGACTCGATGATGAGCTGTGTCCCGTCCCATTCGAACGTCAAATCGACTTTTTTCAAGGCGAGCGGATGACACATCGGAATGATGCGGCTCGTCTCTTTGGCGGCCATGATGCCAGCCACTTGAGCGACAGCGAGTACATCCCCTTTTGCAAGACCCCCATCCGTGATGAGTTGTTTGAGTTCACCGCTCAGTTCAACTGATGTACGGGCCCGAGTAGTACGTGTCGTTTCCGGTTTATCCGAGACATCGACCATCCGCGTCCGGCCTCATACCATTCCGCATCGAGTTGTTTGAGACCGAGACGAATCGTTTGGTAGATGAGTGGGAACGCGGCCAAGGCGGACGCGATGACGTTCGCCTGTTTGGTGAACAAGATAGTAATCGGCAACAATCCGCCGATCCCGTTGTTCCCAAGGACAATCAAGGCGTATAGTCCGATGACTGTCGGCGGCAAGATGAGCGGCAGTAAAAACACCGTCTCCAGCAGCCGCTTTCCTTTGAATTGACGGTGATGCATGAAATAGGCCGCTCCGAAGGCGAGGACGAAGGCGCTCACCGTCGCCATCATCCCGACTTCGAATGTGAGTTAAAGTGGAGATTGCGTCATTTAGAAAATCCTTTCGCTAAAAAGTGAGCTTGGATATCATCGTCAAACAAACGCGCGTAAACATCGCGCACGTATGGGTTGTGCGTCAATCGGACCGCCGGATACGCGATCGTACCCGTCGTCAGTTCCGTCTTATAGACAAATCCCGCATTGGCGTCGCCTTGTTCGATGAGCGTCAACACTTGTCTCACATTCTGGGCGAACATGATTCGTGGTTCCACTTCTTCCCACACGCCTTCCACTTCTAGCGCCGCTTTCGCGTAGCGACCGGCCGGGACATTGACCGGGTCACCGATGACGATCCGAGCACATGCGTTTAAGTCGTCCCACGTCTCCGCGCACGGATTCCCTTTCGGTGTCACGAGCCACAGCTCGTTATGCAAAAACGCATCCCGCTCTAGAATCGGGATTTGTAATCGGTCGACATCTCAACGCTCGCGGCTAAAAAGATATCTGCCGGAGACCCGTGATCGATTTGTGCTCGCAAGGCGCCGCTCCCGTTCGTCACGACCCGAACGTCGATCCCATCGAATTCCGCTTCAAGTTGTCGCTCGACCGCTTCTAAAGCCGGTCCTAAGCTTGCCGCCGCCAAAATGGTCACGGTGGTGTCCTCCGAATCTGAACTCGACCAGACTTGACTTAGTAATAAGGCGACCGTCACCCCTACGATGACTCCACTCACCCGTTTCATGATTAATCACTCCTTTGCCTCCCCTTTATCGTAGCGCTTGATTTGCCTCCCATCTGTATCAAACGTCACAAAAAGACACCCCCACGTAAGTAGAGGTGTGCCACTGCTTAAGCGAACGTGCGCGCCCGCGGGAATAAAATGTTGTTTTCGAGATGAATGTGTTCAAATGTATCCGATTCGAGCGCTTCTAACCGTTGATAGACAAGACGATACGTCCCACACGCTCCTTCAGGCGGCGTATAGTCGTTCGTGATTTGACGCAACTCTTTTAAAATGTCACCGGCTGCCGCGTGTTCTGACTCGAGCGAGGCCAAGATGTCATCAAGCTCCCGTCTCGTTTCAGCTGTCGGTGCCGTCTCGTGACGAAGCAACGTCGGGAAGTCTTCTGTCTCTTCTTTGACGATATGTTGTTCAAGTTCCACTTTCAATTGATTGAACAGTTGATGAATGCGTCCGAGGTGCGGATGGTTTTGTCCGTGAACCCGGAACACTTTTGTCACATATGGTGTGAGCTGTGGCAATTCGTCCGTCAAAAACTGGTGATGCTTATAAATGATGTGCTCAATCAATTCCGATGAAGAAGCAGCATCCCAATCGATGCTCTTCTCGTTCATCTCTTGCTTGCGTTGATAGAGCGCATTGACTTCTTCTAAAATGTCTTCCGTCGACCGTTTCGATTTGTCAGTCGCTTCAGCGAGTGGCCGGTTGCCGCCACAACAAAAATCGATTCGGTTCCGTTTGAAAATGTCTGCCGCTTGCGGGCATTGTTTGACGATTTCAGATACGTGCGTATCGCCCGTGAATGTCTGTGTCATCTGTCATAACCTCCATATTCATTTTGACATGTTCAGCGTAGCAAAAGTTTGACGACAAAAATGTGAAATACGTCACATTTAAGTGAACAGGATGCACGCGTTCTGAATTTGGACACAAAAAAAGCCCCTCTTGTGGAGGGGCGACGCTTAATGGGACGGCGCTTCAAATTGTTCTGCCTCGGTCGATCCGGTCAGCGCCGTCGTTGACGACTGGCCTCCCGAGATGACGAGAGACACCTCATCGAAATACCCGGTCCCGACCTCACGTTGGTGACGTGTCGCCGTATAACCGTGCTGTTCTGCACTGAATTCGGCCTGTTGCAGTTCCGAGTAGGCGGCCATCCCGCGGTCTTTATACCCGCGTGCGAGTTCGAACATGCCGAAGTTGAGCGAGTGGAAGCCAGCGAGCGTGACGAATTGGAATTTGTATCCCATCGCACCAATCTCTTGTTGGAACGTTGCGATCTCGTCATCCGACAACTTCTTCTTCCAATTGAATGACGGCGAACAGTTGTAAGCGAGAAGTTTGCCCGGATACTTCGCATGAATCTCATCCGCGAATTGACGCGCTTCGTCCAAATCAGGCTCGGACGTCTCGCACCAGACGAGGTCGGCGTACGGTGCATAGGCGAGACCGCGTGCGATCGCCTGTTCGATTCCTGCCTCGGTCCGATAAAACCCTTCTGGCGTCCGGTCGCCGACGATGAACGGATGATCGATTGGGTCGATGTCGCTCGTAATCAAGTTCGCGGCGTGGGCGTCGGTCCGGGCGACGATAATCGTCGACACCCCCATGACGTCTGCCGCGAGACGTGCGGCAATCAAGTTTTTCACGGCCGTCTGTGTCGGCAGCAACACTTTGCCGCCGAGGTGACCGCACTTCTTCTCCGACGACAGTTGATCTTCTAAGTGAACGCCGGCTGCACCCGCCTCAATCATCGCCTTCGTCAACTCGAACACGTTGAGCACACCGCCGAAACCGGCTTCCATGTCAGCGACGATCGGGGCGAACCAATGCGTATCGCCTTTCCCTTCCGCCGTTTGAATTTGATCGGCCCGTTGAAGCGCCTGGTTAATCCGTTTGACGACGCTCGGCACCGAGTTAGCCGGGTACAGGCTTTGGTCCGGGTACATGTGCCCCGACAAGTTCGCATCGGCGGCGACTTGCCATCCGCTCAAATAGATGGCTTCGAGACCCGCCTTCACTTGCTGGATGGCCTGGTTCCCCGTCAACGCCCCGAGCGCGTGGACGTAGTCCCGCTCGTGGAGTAACTCCCATAACCGTTCCGCTCCTTTTGTCGCGAGCGTATGCTCGATTAGTACCGATCCCCGAAGTCTCATCACGTCTTCGACTCCATATGGACGTTCGACCCCGTTAAACCGTTCCGACTGTAACATATCCTCTAGCTGCATTTGTTGTTCGTTCATATCCATTCCTCCTGTATTATATTAACTTATATATTTACCGTTTGTTATATAACAGATAATGCGAGCTTAATCCAAGTATGCACAGCATTCGAGCGCCGCTTTGAATGACGAGTGCTCCATGCCGCAGCAACGACAGACGTTTTCTTCGTCACGATCTTCTGGTTTACGGAATATGACGACCTCTTCGACCGGCTCTCTCATGATTTGGAGCGACCCGTCGGCCCGGTCGAGCACGAGGCGCATCAAATCGTTCCCATAGACGAACGCCGTGTTAGCGAGCGCCGCTGTCGATTCCCCCGAGACGATCCGACGGACGACCCAACGTTCAATCAACTGTTCGCTTTCGATTTTTTTCGTTGTCATGATGATGCTCCTCCTTTTAAATTCGGTTCTAATGTCACTTGTTGTAAAAACTGTCGGCGGCGCCGGTGCAGGATTGGTTCCGTATATCCATTTGGTGATGCATCGCCTTCGAACACTAACTCTTTCGCCGCTTGATAGGCGATGGAGCAGTCTACATCTGGCGCCATCGGACGATAGTGCGGATCTTCCGCGTTTTGCGCGTCGACGACCTCGGCCATCCGGTAAAGCGTCGCTTCGACTTGTTCACGGCTACAGATTCCATGGTATAGCCAGTTGGCGACATGTTGACTCGAAATACGAAGCGTTGCTCGGTCTTCCATCAACCCGACATGATGAATATCTGGCACTTTGGAGCAACCGACACCTTGCTCGACCCAACGGACGACGTAACCGAGCAACCCTTGCAGGTTGTTCTCGAGTTCCTCGTTCACTTCCTCATCTGTATAGAGACGCGTGGCGAGTGGTACCTCGAGCAGACGCCCTCGCTCAGTTGCTGGATCAAACGAACGATTCGCCAACTCACGCTGAACGTCAAACGCATCGACTTGATGGTAATGCAGCGCATGAAGCGTGGCCGCCGTCGGGGACGGCACCCAAGCCGTCGTCGCCCCGGACCGGACATGATTGCTTTTTTCACGCATCATGTCGCGCATCCGATCGGGCATCGCCCACATCCCTTTCCCGATTTGCCCGCGTTGATGGAATCCTGCGTCAAGCCCGATCTGGACATTCAGACGTTCATAAGCATCGAGCCACTCCGATGTTTTCATCTCGCCTTTCTTGCGCATCGGTCCGAGCGTGAGCGAGGAGTGAATCTCATCGCCCGTCCGGTCGAGGAATCCGGTATTGATGAAGACGATGCGTTCCTTCACTTGCTCGATACAGTTCTTTAAATTAAGCGACGTGCGTCGCTCCTCGTCCATCACGCCGACTTTGAGCGTGTGACGCGGTAACTCGAGTACATCTTCAATCGCATCGAACAAGTCGTTCGTGAACGCGACTTCCTTAGATCCATGCATCTTCGGTTTGACGATATAGATGGAGCGTTCGCGGGAATTTCGTCTGGCATCAAGATGGCGGCTCGCGATGAGCGCAGTGAAAATCCCGTCCAAGATCCCTTCCGGTACTTCACGCCCTTCCGCGTCGAGCATCAAGTCTGTCGTCATCAAATGCCCGACGTTTCTAATAAAGAGGAGCGATCGGCCCGGAAGCGTGACTTCACGCCCGTCTTTCCCGACATACTTCCGGTCAGGGTTCAACTTCCGAGTGAGCGGCCGACCTCCTTTCGTGAATGTTGCTTCGAGCGTCCCGTCCATCAGGCCTAGCCAGTTCGCGTAAAGGTGGACCTTGTCTTCCGCCCGAACAGCGGCAACCGAGTCTTCACAGTCGACGATGGCAGACAAGGCGGACTCGAGTTCGATGTCAATGAGCCCTGCTCGATCGACCCGTCCGATTGGGTGGTCCCGGTCAAACTGCAACTCGGCGTGAATCCCGTTATGGACGAGCAAGAGCTTATTCGGATCACTCGTTTCCCCGACATAGCCGACGAGACAATCGTCTTGAAACGCGATGCGGTTCCCTTCGATGATGGCGTATGGCCTGCCCTCTGACACGAGATAGCCGTTCGCTTCTTCGTGCGAGCCCTCCCGGAGCGGAAATGTATCGTCGAGAAACTGTTTGGCGTAGGCGATGACCGCTTCACCTCGGACTGGATTATAACCACTCGACTTCGTTTTCCCGTCCTCTTCGTCGATGACGTCCGTTCCGTACAAGGCGTCATACAGGCTTCCCCAGCGGGCGTTCGCCGCGTTCAACGCATAGCGCGCGTTGTCGAGCGGAACGACGAGCTGTGGTCCGGCTTGCCTACTAACCTCTGAATCGACACCTGAAACGTCGATGCTGAAATCAGGGACGGTCGCTTCGATGTAATCGATGGACCGAAGGAAACGCTCATAGTCTTCCAGGTCGAAGGCTTGCTTGTGCTCGCTGTACCATTCCTGTAATAGTCGCTCATACGACTCACGTTCGTGAAGCAGTGACTCATTCCGAGGAATGAACTCATCGAGTAGGCGCCCGACCCCAGGCCAAAATTGTCGGTGTGCCTCTTCGTCAGGCAATATACGAGCCGAGATGAAGTCGAGCAACGTTTCATGTACGTGATAAGTACCTACTTGTTTGTAATGTTCCAAGCCGTCACATCCTTCCATTCAATTGTTATATATCAGTTGACTTTAATATAGACTATTATATAACAGTTTGACAACAGTTTTTTTGAATCTTTTTATTTGCCTTCTCTCTTCAAACCGATTAGGATGAATTGTGTGACCTATCAATGATTGATTTATCAATTAGTTTTAAGGAGGATGTCTCATGCGCGACGCCTGTTCGCTCAGCGACGAAATCCTTTACCACGTCATCACCGTACAAAAAGAACTCGCCCAACTGTTCGATACGGAAATGGACGGACTCAGTTCGACCCGCTTCGATATTTTGAGCAACTTGCATCACGTCGGACCGTTACGTCAACGTGAACTGCAACAACGGGTCGGAGTCGACCATGCCGCCATCACACGTCATTTGAAACAGCTCGAGACACAGGGCTTAATCACGCGCGAACGATGTCTTCAAGACAATCGGGTCATCTTTGTCGATTTGACGGATGACGGTCGCGAGCGGATTGCACATTGGACCGAGCAAAAGAAGTGCTTATCGGACCGACTTTTTGTAAACATGAAGGTAGAGGATCAACAACAGCTACTCGAATTGTTAAATACATTACAAACCAACATTCAACACGAAAGGAAGACCCTTATATGAACACGACTACACAAAAAGACTTTATGGAGATCGTCAAAGGACGCCGCTCGATTCGCGTCTATGACGAGAACGTCAAAATCTCGAAAGAAGAGATGACACAAATCTTGGAGGAAGCGACGACGGCTCCATCTTCACTTAACCTGCAGCCGTGGCGCTTCGTCGTCATCGATAGCGCGGAAGGCAAAGACACGCTCCTCCCGCTCGCAAGCTTCAACAAACGCCAAGTCGAGACGTCATCTGCCGTCATCGCCATCTTCGCCGATTATCAAATGGCCGATTACACAGAAGAGATTTTCGATACGGCCGTTGAACGTGGCCTCATGCCTTCAGACGTCCGTGACCGCCAAGTCGACATGATTACAGGCATCTTCAAGGACGCGCCAAAAGAGTCAATCAAAGACAGTATCTTGCTCGACTCAGGTCTCGTCGCGATGCAGCTCATGCTCGTCGCCCGCGCCCACGGCTATGACACGAACCCGATCGGTGGCTACGACAAAGCGAACATCGCTGAAGCGTTCGGCCTCGAGAAAGAGCGCTACCTTCCGGTCATGCTCCTCTCAATCGGAAAAGCCGCGGAAGACGGTTACCAATCGGTCCGCTTCCCAATCGACCGCATCACCGACTGGAAATAAGCAAAAGCTCAAGCGCCTCGGCGCTTGAGCTTTTTTTTCATCCGATGTATTTGACGACCTCATTGAAGTCACGGCGTGTCTTCGGCGCGAAGTCACGGGCCCGATGTCCGAACGCGACCATGACCGAGAGCGACCAGGCGCCTCGTTCCATGACGCCTTCTGAAATCAATAATTCGTCAATCTCCGCTTGATTGAACCCTTCGATCGGGCATGAGTCGACGCCGATTTGGGCAGCGGCCGTCATCATGTTGCCGAGCGGGATATACGTTTGGCGTTTAATCCACTCTTGGAACACACGCTCGTCGTCCAACAGTCGATAATCTTGTTCTTGGAACTCACGGACACGTTTTACCCGAAGGGCGTACTCGTCTTCCGTCCGTCCTTGGACGTCCGTGACGATATGACGGATATAGTCCGAGTCGTAGCGCATCGCTTCAGGCGTCCGCGCCAAGATCAACACGAAATGGCTTGCCGTCAACGCCTGTCCTTGCGCTCCCCAAGCATGGTCTTTAATCTTTTGGAGCAAGTCTTCGCGACGAACGACGACGAACTGCCAAGGCTCGAAACCGAACGAACTTGGTGACAGGCGGCCTGTCTCCAAGATGAATTCGAAATCGTCCTCATCGATTTTGCGGTCCGCGTCGAACTCTTTCGTCGCTTGACGCCAACGATACGCATCTAAAATATCTTCTTTCTTCACGATGATCCACTCCCCATTTACCAAGATGACTCCATCATATCAAAACGATAAATAAGAAAGCGCTCATGGAGATTCTTTAACGGCAAGCGAACGTCCTGTACGTAGCGGAAAGGCGTCTCGTCATTCAAAAAATGTAAGTACTCATCGGCCGGATAATAGAGGATGAGGTCGACCGGACGCTGTGCGCGCTCGACCGACTCGATGATGTTCGCAACGACCTGCCGGAACACGTTCACCGAGAACGGGTTGAAGAAATAAAAGCGGTTCGCCTCAGCCGGCACCTCAAACTGTTCGGCGTAGCCGCGGACGAGCTGGACACTGCCACGCGTCCGGTGTTTCTTGGCGTAGTTCATCCAATTCTCAAGTGCCGCTTCGTGGAAGCCGCCATCCATTTCGATGCCAATGGCCCGAACTCGGAACGTATAGGCGAGATAAAACGGGAGGCGCCCTTTCCCCGAGCCGAAGTCGACGACCGTGTCCGTGGCCGCGAGCGGATAGGCGTCACGCAACAAGTCGAGCGCCTCATAAGGAGTCGGTTCATAGCGGTGGTATTCGGCCGAGGCCGGGAACCCTTGTTGCGGTTTCGCCGTCTCGATTTGAAGCAATCGTTCATAGTCTTGTTCAGTCATAAATCTGTCCTTTCTTGGATGGCGCGGAAAAACGGATGACGCTCCATCTCTTGTTTGAACGCCTGTCGTTCTTGCCACATCACATAGCCGACGTAGAGCGGGATGAGCAACTTGAACCAGCTCGGTACGAGGAGCATCCCCGTGACGGCAAGCGGGATGAGACGCAGCCATAAGTTCCGATGACGCGGCGTCCGTATATAGAGTAAAATGGCCGACGTGCGCCGGGCGGTCCCAAACCGATTCGGTCTCGGTCGATAGAGCGGACGTTTGCGCCGGCTCGGCTTCTCGATGGCGCCCGACGTCGATAATAATGCCCGGTCAAAGGCGGTACGCAACGCCTCACTACGTTTGAGTTCTTGGCTAAGATATGGGTGGCGTGACAGCCACCCTTCTCCGACATACATCGCAAATGCAACGAGGCCGCTGCCGAGTACGGCCGACCATAAAGGTGAGTCGATGAGGAGCGCATACATACAAACGAACGTTACACACGTCACCGTAACTCGTAACATCCAATGGCTGCGCCGGACCGTCAACTGATAACGGATCCACGTATGAAGCCCGGTCAAAAACAGGAGGCTGATCCCAAATGCGGATATAGAGACAACGGGCCAACCGTCAAGCCAAAGCACGGGGATGAACACCAATAGGACAAAGAGGAGCGTTGAACCTAGTTTGATGGCGTGATAAAGCAACGAATCGTGCTTCAATCTGTGAATCAAAGAACGTTTGGCCACCAGTGTCACGTCCGCCCGTTCGACCCAGACGAAAAACGGATTTCTAAGGAGTACGATTCCAATTCCAAGTGCCCAAACGAACATCGGCACCTGACTCACCCACTCGATTTCGCCTTGCCAAAGCAATCGGTATTGATACCCGAGAAAGATGGCGAACGGAATGACGCCGTACAGAACGACTGTCCAATCCAAGATGAGCCGCCACGTCTTCCACTGTTTGGTCACATGGGTGCGGACACGTCTAACGAATAGCTGATGTTCATTCATCGCATGGCCACATCTTCCATCATGTCGAACAGCGACTCGCCTTCGGTTTGCAGGCTGAGACGCAATTCATCTTTCGTCCCACTTGCGAGCATGCGTCCGTCATCGATCCAGACGAAGCGGTCGCATAACCGCTCTGCCGTGTCGAGGACGTGGGTGACGAGAAGCACCCCGGTGCCTTGACGGCGTTCCGCTTCAAGTAAACGAAGCAGCTGGATCGTCGTCGTCGCATCGAGTCCGACGAACGGTTCGTCGACAAGGAGAAACTTCGCTTCTTGGATGAGCGCCAAGAGAATCATCGCTTTTTGCTTCATCCCTTTTGAGAACGAGGCGATATAGTCGTGGCGGACCGTCTCGAACCGAAACAACCGGATCAGTTCTTCCGTCCGCTCACGATTATCAACGTCCGTCAATTCCAACACGAGAGCGATATGTTCCTCGAGCGTCAAATAGTCATAGTACACCGGTTGCTCCGGGATGTAGGCGTAGCGGTCGATTTGCACCGTTCCACGCATCCACGGGATCGTTCCGGTGAGACAGGCGAGCGTCGTGCTCTTCCCGGCCCCGTTCGACCCAATCATCCCGACGATTTCGCCCGGCCGGACCTCAAATTCGATGTCCTCAATGACCGACTCACCGTGTTCATACCCGGCTTGTTCAATGTGAACGTCCATTCGAACCTCCTTCGCAAAAAGTCGCCTTTTCAGGCGACGTCATCGAACGATATTGACCGAAGAGAAAACGAACCTGTCATAGCGGTGCCGGGCGAATGAATATTCGAACGGCTTCCCGTTACTCAAGTAAACGACTTGTTCGACTTCGATGATTGGGTCGGTAATGTCATTCTTCAAGTAGCGTTGGTCGTACTCGTCAGGCTTGTCGGCTCGAATCATCTTGTGTGAACTCGTGATCGTGTAACCGAGCTCCTGTTGGATGTAGCTATAGACCGACTTCTCTAAAATTTTACGCGACAGTCCTGTAATTAGATTGGCGACCATGTACGTCAATTCGATGACATACGGCTCTTCGTCCACATAGCGGACACGACGAATCTCATAGACTGGTTCCGTCAGCTCAATCATCAAATGGTCGGCGACTTCCTGGGTCGGGAACTTCACTTCGAAATCGAGCACTTCACTGCGCAAACTGCGGTCGCCGATGACTTGCGTCAATCCTCTCGTCTCTTTACTGATGATGTTGATGCGTTCTTTTTGGAAACTGGCCGGCAAGATGAACGTCCCTTTGCCACGCTTCCGATAAATCAAGCCTTCCATCACGAGAATTTCGAGAGCGCGCTTCATCGTCATACGGCTGACACCAAATTCTTCTGCCAATTGAATCTCATCTGGGAGCGGTGTTTCGAGTTCATAAGCCTGTTCATTGATCCGATGCCGAATCTCATCCGCAATCGATTCATATTTTGGTTTTTTCTTTGTAGACATATTCCACCTCATGTATAGACATATACAAATAATATATCAAAAAAAGCTGACAAAGAGTAGGTCCTTGTCAGCTTTTCCTATTATTCTGTAAATCCATGATTGGTAATCACTTGTTTGAACCAGTGACCAGACTTTTTAACGGTCCGCTCTTGGGTCGCCAAGTCGACACCGACGAACCCATAGCGGTTCTTATAGGCGTTGCTCCATGACCAGTTGTCCATGAACGTCCATAAATGGTACCCTTTCACGTTCGCACCTTCTTCGAGCGCCCGATGCGTCCATTTCAAATGCTCGCGAATGAAATCGATCCGGTAGTCGTCTTGGACGCTGCCGTCGGTGTCACGGTAACGTTCTTCTCCTTCGACGCCCATCCCGTTCTCAGAAATGAAACACGGGATGTTACCGTAGTTGTCTTTCAAGTTGATCAAGATGTCATAGACGCCCTGCTCATAAATTTCCCAACCACGATACGGGTTCATCTTGCGACCCGGCATCTCATAGAAGTCGAACAAATTCTCGGGTAGGAACGGCGCATCAGGATTCGGTAGCGACGCCTTTGCCTTGACCCGACGCGGTTGATAGTAGTTGATGCCAAGGAGGTCGATCGTATTCGCCCGAATGAGATCCAAGTCTCCAGGTTGCATCTCCGGCATCGCGCCTTGTTCCTGTAACACGTCGACGAGTTCTTCAGGGAACGTCCCGAGCACGGACGGGTCCAAGAACGAGCGGTTGAAGATCGCGTCGGCCAAGCGTGACGCCTTCAGATCGGCCGGATGTTGGCTGCGCGGATACGACGGCGTCAAATTCAGGATAATTCCGATTTGACCGGCCTGTTCCCGCTCCCGGTACGCCTGAATGGCGAGCGCGCTCGATATGATCGAATGGTAAGCGACTTGAACGGCACGCTTGAAATCGACGACGTTCGGATAGTGGAAATCGTACAAATAGCCGCCTTCGACCGGTACGATCGGTTCGTTATGGGTGAACCATGTCGTCACACGGTCTCCGAAAAGTTCGAAACACGTCTTCGCGAACTGTACGTAAGCGTCGACGACGTCACGTGACTCCCAGCCGCCTCGGTCTTGAAGCGCCATCGGCATGTCGAAGTGATACAAGTTGATGAACGGCTCGATGTCATGATCGATGAGGCAATTAATCACATTGTTATAGAACGTGATCGCCTCTTCATTCACCTCACCGACGCCTTCTGGGAATAGACGTGACCACGAGATTGAGAAACGGAACGTGTTATGTCCGAGCTCCTTCATGAGTGCGATGTCTTGCTCGTACAAATGATAGAAGTTAGACGCCTCCGTCGCGCTGACGCCATTGAAGAATCGGTTCGGCTGTTGCATATACCAATAATCCCAAATATTTAAGCCTTTGCCTCCCTCAAACGCCGCACCTTCCATTTGCGTCGCCGAAGAGGCCGTCCCCCACCAAAAATCGGTCGGGAATTGATACGTCACTGCTGCTGATGTTTTCGTTTCTGTCGGGTTCGTCATAAACTTTCTCTCCCTTATTCTCTATTTCTCATTCATACCGCTTCGTCTTTATGGTTAGCGGCTTCTTCCTGTTCTTTCTTCAAGTTCAAACGGTCAATAAATTTAAGGAATGGGAACCAGACCGCCAAGATGATCAAGAAGTTGACGAGTTGTAGCAAACCTCCGGCAAGTGAGTTCGTCGCCATCATCCCGCTGATGAACATCGGGACGGTCCAAGGTACCGCGACCCCTGTCGGCGGCGGGACGAGCCCTGTCGACATCGCAAAGTAAGTGACCGTGACCGTGATGAGTGGGGCGACAATCCACGGAATCATGATGAGCGGGTTCATGACGATCGGCAGACCGAAAATGACCGGTTCGTTGACGTTAAAAATCCCTGGTCCGAGTGACAGTTTCCCGATTTGTTTCAACTGCTTCGATTTCAAGAACAACAAAATCGCTACGATGACGGCAAGCGTCGAGCCGGAGCCACCAAGGCCGACCGTATAGATTTCGACGAACTGTTTACTGATGATGTTCGGCACATCTCCGGTCGCCGTGTACGCGTTCAAGTTTTCAAGCGACAACGTATTCCAAATCGGATCCATGACCGAGTTGACGATGACTTGTCCGTGCAACCCGAAGAACCAGAACAATTGGACGAAGAAGATGGCGATCAACGTTGGGACGAGACCGTTACCCAATTTAACGAGCGGCTGTTGCACGACGTTGAAGATGACGTCATGTAAGTTCGTATTGAACAAGCTCGTCACACCAATGTTGAGGAGCAAGAAGACTGTGAGCGTCAACAAGGCCGGAACGAGCGCCGAGAACGACTTCGCAACCGCCGGCGGTACGCCGTCCGGCATTTTGATCGTCCAGTTCTTTTGAACGACGAATCGATAAATCTCACCTGAGAGGAAACCTGTAATCATGGCGAGGAACATTCCTTTGGCGCCAAGACGATCAAGCGGGAGGACGTTACCGACCGCTTCTGTCATTCCTTCGACTTCAATGAGGAACGGTGTCAACAAGAGGAACGATACGAGCGAAATCGCCCCACCGAAGACGGCTTCGACGTTGTAACTTTTCGAAAGATAATAGCCAATACCGAAAACGACGAAGATTGACATGATTCCCATCGTGGCCGATGGGGCGTTACCGAGTGACGATTTGAACGCATTCAGCGTCCCTTCCGACATGAACTTGTCTAAGAACGGCAAGTTGGCAATAACGACGACGATTGAACCGAACATGGTAATCGGGAACGCGAGCATGAACGCATCCCGTAATACTTGCAAATACCGACTGTTGTTCAAGTAAGTCGCCATCGGCATGAGCAACTTGCTGATCAATAAGAACATTTTGTTGTCCTGTGACATAGGATTCACCCTTCTTGATTAGGATTTACAATCTTTTGCTCCATCATCTCGATCAGGCTTGCCGTCAAATCGAGCATCGTCTGAGTCGACATGAGATGGTCTTCGGCGTGAAGGAGCAACAGTGACATGTCCGTCTTCTCCCCGTTCGCCTCTTTTTGAATTTGACCGAAGTGCGTCTGATGCGCTTCTTTTAACTGTTCACGTGCTGTCGCTAGCTGCGCTTCAAACGCTTCGTAGGAACCGTTCTTATACGTTTGAATTGCTTCTTGAATCGTGCTCCGAGCGTTCCCGCTATGCAAAATCATCATGAACGCCATCTGTTCTAACGTTAACTCTTCCGTTCCTTCCATGACCTCACCCCATCAATTTGATTGCTTGCTCATACGCTGCTTTCCCATTCGCCGTTCCGTAGGCCATCATGTCGATGACTTCGACCGGCTTCGATGTTTGCGCTTTCAATTTATCGAGCAAAAAGCGCATTTGCGGTCCGATGAGGATGACGTCCGCTTCTTCCATCTCCTTACCAACCTGGTCTTGACCGACTGCCCAAATTTTCGCTTCGTCCCCGATTGACGCCGCGTGCTGTTGCATTTTCGTGACGAGCAGGCTCGTCGACATTCCTGAACTACAAGCAAGTAATACCTTCTTCATGTTCGACCACTCCTTTTTTGAAATCGTTTACAACTTTTATTATACACATGATTAATTTCATGTCTATACTTGATTTAAAGTTTGTTTAGTTTTTAAATTTAAAAGTGTATACGATAATAAATGAGAGTGAGGGAATTGACGATGAAAATCATCCCGTTACAGCCGCATTATCAATATCGTCTTTGGGGAGGCGACCGCTTAAAGCGTTTTGGTTTTTGTTTTGATGAAGTCTCGATCGGCGAAGCATGGACCGCCTCGGCGTTGCCGCAAGGCAGTTCCGTCGTGTCTGCCGGATCGCATATTGGGACAACGCTAGACGACCTTTATGCCACGCATCCAGAACTGTTCGGCATTAACTCACCTGTATTTCCGTTATTGATCAAGTGGATTGACCCGAACGATGATTTATCGATTCAAGTGCATCCTGATGACGAGCTCGCGCAGTCGCTCGAGGGTCAACCGTATGGAAAGAATGAATGCTGGTACATCCTCGACGCGCCAGAAGGGGGAGAAATCATCTACGGGCATACGTTCGAGTCGAAAGAGACGTTACAACAGGCGCTCGAAGCTGGTGATGTCATGTCCGGTTTAATTCGAAAACCTGTCAGCCGCGGCGATTTTTTATACGTGCCGGCCGGGACTGTCCACGCTTTGACGAAAGACGTATCTGTTCTCGAGATTCAACAAAGTTCGGATACGACGTACCGTCTCTATGATTACGGACGCACTGAACCGACGACGGGCCGCACACGTGATCTCCACGTCAATCAAGGTACCCTTGCCTCCTTCGCACCCCATCTCGACTATGTGGAACCTGCCCTGTCACTGGATCATTTCCGAACGCAGTTGACGCGCAATCCGTATTTCTTCGTCGAAAAATGGACGATCGAACGCGAAGAATCCGTCTCGACGGACACGTTCCGTTTGCTCTCGGTCGTCGAAGGGACACTTGAGATTGACGGTTCGGCCTTCGAGATCGGTGCGACGTTGCTTTTGCCAGCGGGTCAGTCATTTCAGTTAGACGGAACGGCCACGTGCCTCGTCACCGGTGTATCCTCTCCAACGAAACAAAAAGCCCGCATCGGCATCGATTTGGGCGGCACAAACACACGAATCGCCGTCGTGTCGACAGAAGGGCGTCTCGAGAAACAATATAAATTGAAGACACAGCCGCACCTTGCGCTCGACACCTTGTTGAACCAAATCAAGCTTGCCGTCGAACGATTCCAACTCGAATATGACATCACGCACGTCGGCATCGCGGCACCGGGTCCGCTCGACTTAAAACGAGGTGCGTTCTTGACCCCGCCGAACCTCCCGAACTGGCACCATCAGACAATCGTGGAGCCGCTATGCACTCTGCTCGGCCTACCTGTCACGTTAGAGAATGATGCCAATGCGGCAGCGCTCGCCGAAGCGAAATTTGGGGCTGGTCGTCATGTCGACTCCGTCTTTTACGTCACGGTCAGCACAGGTATTGGCGGCGGTTTCGTCTATAAGCAAAATTTGATTAGCGGGGCTCATGGTAGCGCCGGAGAAGTCGGCAATATGATCATTCGTACGGACGGACCAGCACATCCGACGCTGAACGTCGGAGCGCTTGAGACGCATGCGAGTGGAACGGCACTTCACGAACGTGCCCGCACTAAAGGAATGACTGATTCGATGACGCTTTTGACAGACGAAATCGAACGCAGCACGTTCGTCGAGGATTTAGCGACCGGTCTCGCCAATATCATCCACACGGTCGATCCTGACGTCATCATTCTTGGAGGAGGCGTGACGGCTTCGGCTCCGTTATACTGGAATCAGTTACAAGACGCGGTCGCGATGCGAGTATACCCTCATTTGAGAGGAGCGACCCCCCTCGTCCTGCAGCAACTGCATGGCGACGCTGGCGTCATCGGGGCCGCGTTCTTGCCATAAGGAGTGGAAACAAGACATGCAACATTATTTAGCCATCGATATCGGTGGTACCAGTATCAAATACGGAGTCGTCCAAGCCGACGGCAACCTCCTGTCGAACAAACACGTCCCAACCCCAGCGACGTGGGACGGCTTGCTTGATCAAGTCGATGTGATTTTTAACGAAGCGACCGTCGAGTCCCCGCTCGACGGAATCGCCTTCAGTGCGCCCGGCTCCGTCGACTCGACGACCGGTGTGATTCATGGCATCAGCGCATTGCCGTATATCCACAATCGTCCGTTTCTACAGGCGTTCGAAGACCGTTACGACTTACCGGTCACCGTCTTGAACGATGCCAATGCGGCAGCACTTGCAGAAGGATGGAACGGTGCGGCCGCATCCGTGAAACGTTATGCGACCGTGGTCATCGGTACCGGCATCGGTGGTGCCTTCGTCGACTCGGACGTCCTCATGGTCGGGTCACACTTCCACGGCGGTGAGTACGGGTACTGGATTTTGGACCCGAACTTGCCGCATCCAGATGGAACATGGAGCGCCATCGGTTCGACGGCCGTCCTCGTCAAGCGTTGCAGCGAACAGCTCGGTCGTCCACTTACCGGAAAAGACGTGTTCGCGCTTCAAACCAATCCGGTCATCCAAACGGAATTAGAGCGCTTCTATCGCTGGAACGCAATCGGCATGTACAATCTTCAATTCGGACTCGACCCGGAGCGGATTTTAATCGGTGGCGGCATCAGTCGCCGTCCGGAAGTCCGAGACGGCATCAAACGACACTTGGATGCGCTCTGTGACGCGTTCGGGACGTTCCACATCGATCTCGAGACGTGTGCCCACTTCAACGCGGCCAACTTGATCGGTGCCGCACGATTTCACATGTTAGCGCAGTAAAAAAAGGGTTTCCACCACGAGTCTGTGATGGAAACCCTTTCATTGTGCGAGGTGATCTTCATGGAGGTGATCATACACCTCGTCTCGAATCGCTTCGAGCGTACGGTCATGGACAATCATATGCTCCCGAATCGTCCGGTTGACGCGTTCATTAATCTTTCCGGCCTCCAAGTGTCGATCCAACACAGGAAGGCTGAAATCGTCAATCGGCAAATAGGCGATAGGAATCACGGCGGACCCTGATTTAACCGAGACTTGCACGCCGTTCACTTCTGGAAAGAAATACGACTCATAATACGGTTCGACGACCAGCTCTTCTTTCATCGCATCCCGCACTTCGGGAATCGTTGTCGGCAAGGCGATGAAATACACCATTTGGTCGAACGAGAATGAGACGTCTTTCAGCGAGACGCCCAGTGCCTCCGCGTGTCGGTTGGCCACACTACCCGTCACAAACCGATAACTTGGACGGCTCGTAAACAAGATGGTCGCTATAAAGGCGACGGTCATGATCATGACACTGAATTCGGTCATAGCGGCACCCCTTCCCAGCGGCAGACTTGGTTTTTCCCTCGTGATTTGGCCGCGTACAACGCTTGATCGGCGCACTCAATCAACCGTTCGCGTGACTGTTCGTGAAGCGTGTGCTTCGAAGCGACACCGAAGCTCAGCGTTAACTGACCACCTGGTTGTCGCTCCCCGTACATGAAGTTGGTGCCGAGCACGGCCGCACGAATCGTCTCCGCGACGTGGGACGCCTCGACTTCGTCGAACTGCGGCAAGAGAACGACAAACTCTTCGCCACCGAACCGATACGCCATCTGTTCATCCGGCACGCTTCGTCGAATGACACTCGCGAGCCGCGTGAGTAACTCGTTTCCAGCCAAGTGACCGTTTGTGTCGTTGAAATGCTTGAAATGGTCAATATCCATCACAATCAGTGACAGCTCGTCCGTTTCGCACTCCCGGAACAAGACATCCAAATCTTGTTCGAACGAGCGATGGTTTTTAAGACGCGTCAACCCGTCACGAAGCGCCAACGTCTCGATGCGTTGGTACAGCATCGTCTGATGCAATGCGAGTGAAGCTTGCTCCGCGATTGGTCGAACACTGTCCATTTTTTGAGGGGTGATCGGTTTCTTATTGACGACGTTGTCGATGACGAGAAGTCCGTATGGGATTCCTTGGTGATGGAGCGGGAAAATCGTACACTCGTCCATCTGTAAATCGGTATGTAACATACGCAACACCGGATCGTCGGTGATGCTCGCGTAGACGTGGAGCGGCCGTCCCGAGTCGAGTGTCTGCTTGAACAGATGGTCTCCATGAAACGGGATCGTCATTTTCCGAATCCGTTCGTTCAACTGCTCATCGTGTGTCGAGTCCGTCTCTTTCTCGTCAATCAGTCCTTGGAGATCATAATGTTGCCGAGTGATTTCTTCCCAAATTTGAAAACCATCTTCCGGGTTCATTGGACCCGTTCCCATGACCCCGTAAATACTATCTTTTTCCACATCGGCGAAGAAAATGATCGATCGGTTAAAGCCGAGACCGTGCCCAGCCGTCACTGACGTTAAAATTGTTTGGAGCAACCGGTCCGGGTCGAGCGTGTCTTGCATGGTGAAACTGACCTCTCGGAACACGTTCAATTGTCGAGAACTCGCCGTCAACATGCGCAATCGTCCTGATCGTTCTCGTTTCAACTGGGTGACATAGCCGAAAAGAAGCGCTGCACCTAGGCCGAAGAAGATATAACTGAGCAAGAGTGGAAAGGATAACGTCCCGGATTGACTGTACACGAGGAGCCAGCTGACCATGATGGCAACAGTCATGCCTTTCCAATGAAAACAAATGAGTCCTGTCATAATCAATAACAGCACCGACCAATGTAAATCATAAAAATCGAACAATACTCCGTGCCAAATCACGACGAGGCTACTCGACCCAGCGAGCAACCAGCGATTCAGGACGGGGGTCGTCATCAACCGAAGGATGTTGAAGACGATGGTGATGAGGACGATGCCGCCAATCAACAAGCCATAAACCATGATTATCCCTCGTTTCATTAAATCGATTCACCTATACTTTTTATTATAAGTCGAATCACGGGTAACTTGCCGAAATTCATTGAATCACTTACCAAACTTTCAATTACTTTGAAATATTTACCACAAGAACTTGCGCATGATGATTGTACTTTTGATATGAGTGATTTCACATAATCCTTTCATTTACTTTAGCGAAGTAACGTGGAATGATGGAATTAACTAACCCATTTAAGCGAGGTGGAAGCGTGACCCGTACCGAACATCTTGAAGCAACACGGATTTTACAGCATTTGTTTAACGCATCTTCCTTCGTCGGAATCGACTTCGGTTCTGGCCCCAATCATCATCTACTCTACTTCAACCGAGACGGCAACGAGTCGTGGCTCTCGATTGAAGGACCTTGGTACGTCCATTCATCGGGACCGTTGTTCAACGAAGATGAACAACTCCATCACCTCGTCGGACTCCGACGTGAACGCGTCCGTTCCATCCTGTTATCTGAAGACAATCCCCATCTTGAACTGACATTTGAATCTGGAGCCGTCCTGTTCGTGAACGGCTATCACGAACAGTATGAAAGTTGGCAGGCCGGAGACGCCCGTCCGCTCGGAGGCGAACACTTCTTACTCGTCGCCATGCCTCAAGGGGACTTGGCTGTCTTCGCGGAGGAGGATGTCTGATGACAGCTTGGATGGAGATTCTCACGTATATGTTGATTGCCGGTGGCGTCAGTCTCGCCATCATCGTCTTGCGCAAAGTCACGAAGTCATAAGAAAAGAGCGGCCGCGGCCGCTCTTTTCTTATTTCACCGTCTCGTCCTCGAACAAGCTCGCCCCGTTCGTCTGGATGACGTCTTGATACCAGAAGAACGAGTCTTTCCGTGAACGCTCGAGTGTCCCTGACCCATCGTCGTGCTTATCGACGTAGATGAAACCGTAACGTTTGCTGTACTCCCCGGTCGATGCGCTGACAAGGTCGATACAGCCCCAGCTCGTATAACCGATGACGTCGACACCGTCTTCAATCGCCTCCACCATCGCTTTCAAATGGTCACGCAAGTACTCAATCCGATAATCGTCATGGACCGAACCGTCCGCTTCGACCTTATCATAAGCCCCGAGACCGTTCTCGACGATGAAGAGCGGCAATTCATAACGCTCATACAGTTTGTTCAAAATGACGCGAAGTCCCATCGGATCGATTTCCCAGCCCCAGTCGCTTGCTTTCAAGTAAGGGTTTTTCACACCGCTCATGATGTTCCCTGCTGCTTCGTCTTCTGTCTTCTCCGCTTTCTCGGTACGCGACATATAGTAGCTGAGTGAGAAGAAGTCGACCGTGTGTGCTTTTAGCGTCTCGAGATCGCCATCTTCCATCACGAGTTCAATCCCGTTCTCACGGAAGAATCGTTTCGCGAACGACGGATATTCACCGCGAACGTGAACGTCGCCGCAGAAGAAGTTCATCATGCGCTCGGCGTCATGCGCGTACCAAATGTCTTCCGGGTTCGAGCTGTACGGATAGACCGGCGCCGCGATGAGCATGCAGCCGATTTGCATCGACGGGTCGATTTCGCGTGCTGCTTTTGTCGCGAGCGCACTTGCCACGAGTTGATGGTGCAACCCTTGATATGTCAATTGCAACTGGTCGTCCCCTTCACGGATCGCCATCCCGAGACTGAGCATCGGCATGAATTGGGCCCCGTTGATTTCATTGAACGTGAGCCAATATTTGACCTTGCCTTGGTAACGTTCGAACAAGACACGGCTGTACCGCTCGAAAAATGTCACGAGGCGGCGGTCACGCCAACCACCGTATGCTGTCGCCAAGTGGAGCGGCAACTCATAGTGCGAGATGGTGACGAGCGGCTCAATCCCCTGCGCGACGAGCTCGTCGATGACGCGATCATAGAATTGAAGACCTTCCTCGTTCGGCTCGAGTTCGTCACCGTTCGGGAAGATGCGCGACCAAGCGATCGACATGCGGAATGTTTTGAAGCCCATCTCTTTGAAGAGAGCGATGTCTTCCTTGTAGTGATGATAGAAGTCAATGCCTTCGTGGTTCGGGTACGTATACTCGTCATGTAACTCGAAATCGAACGTCGGGTCATGGATGATTTTCATCCGGTCCTTGCCGCCCGGCATCACATCCGCGATCGACAGTCCTTTGCCGCCTTCTTGATATCCGCCTTCAAATTGGTTCGCCGCTGTGGCGCCACCCCATAAAAAGTTTTTCGCTACTTGTTTCATATCCATTTCCTCCTTTTAGGCTAAGACGCGCAAGACGCCGTGGTTTGGTTCGACGATGCCGCTATGTGTCGGCAAGACATCTAAGTAATTCCCTGTATTTGTGACAATTACCGGAGTTATCGTGTCGTAACCGGCTTGAGCAATGGCTTCTAAATCAAATTTCACCAACACGTCGCCTTCGGTCACTTGTTGTCCGTCTGTGACGAACGATTCGAAATGTTGGCCTCCGAGCTGGACCGTGTCGAGCCCGACGTGAATCAATACTTCGACACCGCTATGCGACCGGAGTCCGATTGCGTGCTTCGATTGATAGACCGTGACGACTTCCCCGTCGAACGGCGCATAGACGACGCCTTCCGTCGGCATGATGGCAATTCCTTTCCCCATCGCGCCACTCGAGAACACTTCATCGCGAACGGTCTCAAGTGCGACGACTTCCCCTTTGACCGGTGAGGAGACCGGTGTACCGACGTGATCAGTCAAGACAGGTGCTGATTCGACACGCGGCGACGTTTCTTCCGATGCTACTTCTTTATGGAATGCGAACGTGAGTCCGAACGAGACGAGCGTCGCAACTGCCATCCCAATCAACGCACCATAGAATGTCATATCAAGGCCCGTTGCCGGAATCATGACCGGGATACTGAACACGCCGAGACCACCCATCGCATAAGCGGCCGTCCCGAGCATACCGCCGACGACACCGCCGGCCGCGCCGCCAACCATCCCAAAGACGAACGGTTTTTTACGCGGGAGCGTCAATCCGTAAATCGCCGGCTCGGTGATACCGAACACACCAGCGATCGTCGACGAGGTACCAAGTCCTTTCGTCTTCGGGTCACGCGCCTTCAATGTGATGGCGAGCGTTGCCCCGACTTGACCGAATGTCGCCATGAGGACTCCGACGACGATCGTGTCCATGCCGACGACTGCCAAGTTGTTGATGATAATCGGCACGAGCCCCCAATGGAGACCGAACATGACGAGCACTTGCCAAAATGCACCGATGAAAGCGATGGCGACGACTGGACTGAGTTCATATAAGAACGAGTAGCCGCCGGCGAGACCTTGACTCGCGTATGTTGCGACCGGACCGATGGCGAGGAACGTGAGCGGGACGACAATCAAGAGTGCCATCATCGGGGTCGTGAAGTTACGGACCGCCTCATGCGTGTGTTTGTTGAAGAACGTTTCGACTTTCGATGACACGTACGCCGCCAAGATAATCGGGATGACCGAGGACGCGTAGCTCATCAAGACGACTGGCACCGTGAGGAATGAGAGTGACTCGCCCGCACCTTGTATCGCGACGATAGCCGGATAGACGAGCGCACCCCCGATAATCATCCCAATATACGGATTGCCGCCAAACTTCTTCGCTGCCGAATGGCCGAGGATGACCGGTAAGAAGTAGAAGAGCGCGTCGGCCGCTGCGTTCAAGACGATGTATGTGCCCATGTCTTGTGTCAGTAAGCCGAGGGCGACGAGAATGGCGAGCAACCCTTTCAATAGACCACTACCGGCCATCGGACCGAGAATCGGGGTGAAAATCCCCGCAATCACATCAATCAAACGGTTAAAGACGCCCGTTTTTTCCGTATCGTCGTTCGATGACGTCTGGAATCCACCCGCCTCGACCACGTCTTGATAGACGTATGGGACGTTGTTGCCGATGACGACTTGGAATTGACCGCCGCTTTGGACGACCGTGATGACGCCGTCATGATTTTTTAACGCTTCAGGATTGGCTTTCTGTTCATCTTTCAATTTAAAACGTAGCCGTGTTGCACAATGGAACACGCTTTTGACGTTATCTTTCCCGCCGACGTGACGAATGATGTCCGCGGCGAGCGTTTTTGTTTGGCTCATAATGTTCACTCCTTCAATTTGGGTAAAAAGAAAAACCTAAATGAACGCACACGGGAGGTGCCGTCATTTAGGTTTGGCCTGCATCATCAGTAACCATCCTTAGGATCGTCGTTCTTTCATTAAGTTTTCGATATGAATCATCATATACAACCGCTCATCGGTCGAAACCTCGTAATTGTACTTCGTGGCGATTAGACCGGCGATTTTCTCGACACATTCGTAAGCATCCGGATAGCGCAGCTTCACCATCTCGAACAGTGTCTCGTCGCCCCCCTGCTTAATCTTCTCACCTGAGGCAAGCCGTTGGACGAAATACTTCAAGTGGGTCAAGAATCGTGAATAGGCGTATGATTCTTCATCCAAATCAATTTGAAAGTGGTACGTGATGATGGTGAGGATTGCTTGTGTGGCGCGTGTCATCTCGGTGACGAGATGCAAATTTTCACCTTTGGCGCCCGACATCGTCGCGTTGACGAGATGGAGCGCGATGGCGACCGCCTCGTCTTCGTCTAATTTGACGTCGTGCCGTTCATTGATGAGGGCGACCGCTTCTTTCCCGATGGTGAACTCGGGTCCGTAAAATCGTTTCACTTCCCAAACGAGCGGGTTCCGAATGATGATTCCATCCCGATACCGACTGAGGGCGAAATGGATGTGGTCGGCGAGGGTCACATATAGCGAATCATGGACCGACTTCTCAAGCCGCGTCTCCGCCAACTTGACGATTTCTTTGACCGTATCCATCTCCGCCGCTGGCATCTCATTCAAAAAATGAACGAACCGTTCGTGGCTCTCTTTACTCTCGAGCGTAAAGACTTTTTCAATCCGCGCTTGATCAATCGCATCACCCGGACGTTTTTGAAACGCAATCCCCCGTCCCATGACGACTTGTTCTTGACCGTTCGCTTGAATGGCCACGACGTTATTGTTGAACACTTTTGAAATCTGCATGGAATCAATTCACCTCCGCTCAAGTTCGAGTGAAAAGAAAAAAACCTAAATTCACACCGGTCCGCCCAAATTTGGATGATCGGCATCAATTTAGGTTTTGCCTGCTTGACCAGTAACAATCCCAAAATGGATTTTCTTCTTCTCGCTACTAGCATACTCCCTTGAAATCTTGACGTCAACATAAAAATAAAACGCTTACACCGTGACCGTTTTCACTCGAACAGGATGCGTTGCATCCGTTCTGGTGCCGCTAGAAAGTCACGCATGACACGGACGTGCTCGAGTTCGTCGAACGTCGTCGGCCGGAGTCCCGTCTCGACTTGGAGTATGTCGGCGTCAGGATACGACATGAGGATTGGTGAATGGGTCGCGATGATGAATTGACTGCCCGATTGGACGAGTTCATGCATCCGCGCGAGCATCGTCAACTGCCGCATCGGGGACAAGGCGGCCTCAGGCTCGTCCAATATATAGAGCCCGCCATCCCGGAAACGATGGAGCATGAGCGACAAGAACGCCTCCCCGTGCGATTGCTCATGGAGCGATCGACCGCCGTAAGACGCATAGAACCGTTCCGGGTCGGGCGACGTTCGTGCAATCTCATCCACATAACTCGACAATTGATATGCCGTCTCGGCCCGGAGGAAAAATCCGTCCTTCGGTCGATAGGCACCCCGAATCGGACGGAGCGCCTCGAACAACGGGCTATGCGTTGCCTCGGTCTCAAAACGGAACGTCGTCGCCCCACCTTCCGGATTGAATCCGGCGGCGATGGCCATCCCTTCGACCAACGTCGATTTTCCACTCCCATTCTCGCCGACCAAGAACGTGACCGGCTTCGTCAGCGTCAGTTCATCAAACCCCTCAAAAATCGGTAGCGAGAACGGATAGCCAGGTGTCTCAATCCGGTCCCGTTCCAAGCGCACACCCCGCAAAAATAAGTTTATTCCCATTCGATCCAAAACAGTGCCCCCTCTCTCGACTCAATCCCGTACGACAGCCCTTGTGCCTCGAGTAACAGCTTATTGATAGCCAGACCAAGCCCGTGCCCGTTCGAACGGTCGCCTTTCACATACATGTCCCAGATGTTGGCACGCATCGATTCTGTGATGCCCGGACCCTTATCCTCGATTTCAAGCCGTCGCTCAGTGAGCCTGATTGTAATCACACCGCCAATCGGACTCGCGTGATATGCGTTCTGAAGAAAGTTCGACAGGATGCGCTCCATCGCCAACCGGTCCGCCTGTACTGTCACATCCTCAAGTTCAAGCGTGACCGTCACTTGCTTGTGCCGGAACCATTCCTCCATCCGCGCGACCGTCGCTTCAATCAATTCATTCATGTGAACAGTTTCAATCGTGAGCGCCAGCTTGCCTGCCGATAGCTTCGAGTATTCGAGCATCTGGGTGACGAGCCGGTCGATGCGATCGACTTCTTCGGTCATGCTACGTCCCGTCGCGGCCACGTCTTCTTGTTTAACGACACCGAGTTCAAGCATTTCTGCCTCGTTTCGGACGATGGCGAGCGGGGTGCGGACGTCGTGCGTGATTCCCGAGATGAACGTGTTTTGCAGTCGCTCTTTCTCTTCAAGCGACGTGTTCATCTGACGGACCGCTTCTGTCAAATCGCCGATTTCATCGTCAGTGACCGGTGGCAACGTGAGATCATGACGACCCGACATGATGGACGCGGTCGCCTGCTTCAGCTCGATGAGCGGGGACGTCAAACGCCGACCCATCCAATACGTGACACCGACGGCGACGAGGAGTGCGAGCAAAAAACCGCTGCCAAGAATGACATAAATTTGGCGAAACTGAGGGTTCGACAGCGGGATAGGTGCATACGTCACGATTTGAACATCTCCTTCTTCCCGAAGGAACGTCAATAGCCGCATCCCGTTCACGCTGACCTCGTCTCGTTCGGACAATCCGTCCGGGTCGAGCATCGGCGTCATCTGTCGACGCATCCTACCTCCCCGTTCAAGATTGACCGCCTCCCCGCCTTGAAACACGAGGACATCGAGCTGTCCGGGTATGCCGCGCCCATCCACGAGAGCCTCGTAGACGATATCCGCCTCACGCGCTAATTGGTCATAGCTCTCTGTCTCAGCGAAACGTCCAATCAATAGCGACGTCAGGCCGAACGTGAGCAACGCCATGACGACGAGGGGAAGGATTGCCGTCCAAAGCAATTTCTTCATCAAACGGCTCATCAGACTTCCTCCAATCGATAACCGACGCGGTGCACCGTCTTCAAGTACCGCTTCATCGTCGGCAATTTGTCACGCAACTGTTTGACGTGCGTGTCGACCGTGCGCGTGTCCCCGGCGAACGTATAATCCCACACCTCGTCAAGTAGGCGGTTGCGATCGAGCGCTTCTCCACTATGTTTCAAGAAGAAGAGGAGCAACTCGTATTCTTTATTGGTCATCCGAATCGCTTGGCCGTGATCGGTCACCGTACGGGATCGTGCGTCCACCATCATGTCGCCGAACGAGATCTCGTCCGTCTGTTTGACGAGACGTTTCAGGCGAATTTCGAGTTCCTTTAACACGATCGGTTTGACCAAATAATCGTCGGCCCCGAGCTCGAGGCCGAACACACGGTCATCCGCCTCTCCCCGTGCCGTCGCCAAGATGATGGCCGGCCGTGGCTTGAGCGTCTTCAGTTTTGGAATGAGCGTCCATCCTTCCCCGTCCGGCAGACGAACGTCGAGCAGGACCGCATCGAACGGTTGCTCGAGTTGTCGTTTCGCCTCGGCGAGTGTACCGGCCACACTGACATGAAACCCCGCGTACGTTAAAAAGCGGGCGAACCCGTCCGCTAATTTCGGTTCATCTTCGACTACGAGTACGTTCATCTTTATCGCCTCCACCCCCATTATATCGCATCGCGAAACGAACCCATCATTTCCCAAAGACAATTTGCAGAAACCTTGCAACTCCCTCACAACTTTTGAACGTCCACGTCCTACACTTGAAGTAGTAAAGGAGGAGATTAATATGAAAACATCTAAATTAGCCATCGCCCTGGCCGGCCTACTTGCCGTCTCAGGAACCGGCGTCTATGCCGCCACGAACGATACGACAACAACCGACGGAACGGAAACGACGACCCAATGCGAACGCGGAGAACGCGGCGAGCGGGGCATGTTCGGTGACCGGGCAGCCGGGCAGGCCGCTTTGCTCGAGGCGCTCGGTTTGACCGAAGCCGAAGTGGAAGCAGCGCGAGAAGAAGGACAATCGCTTCCTGAACTCGCGGAAGAAACAGGAATCACCATCGAACAGTTCATCGAGGCGATCATCACTTCTCATGAAGCGAAACTTGAGGCAGCCATCGAATCCGGTGACTTGACGCAAGATGAGGCCGACGCGATTCTTGCCGACCACGAAGAACGTTTTGCTGACATCACGAGTTACGACGACTTAGGCGACATGCGCGGCTTTGGCGGTGGACGTCACGGAGGCGGGCATGGCCCTCATCACGGTGGTCAATTCGGTGGCCCGAACCAAGATGAGGACACACCTGCGGCCGATGATAACGTAGACAATCAGAGCACCAATTCACTGTAAGCAAAAAGGCAACCGCGAGGGTTGCCTTTTCATATGGCCAATAACAGTAAAGCGTATCCGATGAGCCCGACAGCAAACGCACGAAAGCTGCTGTCTCGTTCTTCTGGCAGCTCTTCTTTCATGACGTTCAAAATAATCCCCCCGGCCAAGAACGCGACAATCATCGACAGCGTCACTTCATGGAGCGCTGAAAATGAGCCGACGCCCCACCCGGCAAGCACGGCCAACGACAACCACAATCGGCCTCGCCTGTCGTACGACTCCTGATGGTGATGCCTCAGACCCTGGTCGACCGTGATGAAATGAATCCCTAATGCGACAAAGTAGAGTGTCATTGCCCATGCCGTATCGAACTCGCTCTCCGCGAGCACATAGCCGATGCTGAAGTTGTAGACGATGAACAACGCCATGTGAATCCAAAAAACGCTGTCGTTGCCACGCCGTTTCATTTGCGTGGCCAACCGTTCCAAGCCATAAAACACTGCCAGACCGAGCATGCTGACGACGAGGATATGATTCTCGATCGAGGCAAATAGCCCACTCTCGAGATGTCCTTCGAGTTCTTGTTGATATTCGTTCAGTTCAGGCAAGAGATGAAGAAACACATACGCGACGGCGACTCCGCCGGCGAGTGACAGAAACCGGCTCCGCGGCGTCTCGCGCACGTGAATCAACTGTCCTGAAAAGTAGTGAATCAAGGCAAATCCGATGGCGAACAACAAGCTTAACCAAAACATCCAGTCACCTCCGACACGTTACCCGAAAGCCGAACTGTACGTGATGACTCCCGGTCCTTGTTCCTTACCCGAGTGTCTTCCCGGATACACTCATTTGCTTCGTTCGGCACGTTGCCGCGCCCGAATCTCTTTCTCGACGCGACGGAGCGCCTTCTTCGAACCGCGAGCAAAGTCATGGGCTTCTTTCCGGTCCCGGTAATCGATGAATAACGTTTCCAGGTCATAACCAGCTGGATACAAGTCGAGCGCTTTCGCCTCGCGTCGAACTCGGCGGAGCGGTTGCTCACTGTAGACACCGTCGACATAGACGGTGACTTGGCGCAACGATTCGTCCATCGCATAGACAAGACCGACTTGATCCGTCTCGAGCAGGCGGACCCGGTCCCCTTTTGACAGAACTTGATCTGGTTCGATGACGGATGAGACGACTGCTTGCGTCAGACGTGCCGGATCGACGAGCGACTGGTCGTACGTCTTGTCGTGCATATAGCGGGCCGCCTGCTTCAAAATCGATTCGGGCAATTTCATTTTCCGGGCAATGAATAAGGCGTTGCTGTCGCCGGACTGCCCAATCAACAGCCGATACTTCGGTTCGAGCGTTTCCGGGTCGAACTGCATGGCCGCGTTCATGAAGTCCGGATGCGTCTCGGAGTACGCTTTGATTTCGCCGTAATGGGTCGAGGCGACGACGAGATGTCCGTGTCCGGATGGGCCGGGATATGAAGCCCGCTCATCGTCATCAAACTGAGCAGACCGATCGTCTTCAAGACGACCGTCTTCCCGCCGGCGTTCGGTCCGGTGATGATCAGACCGCGGTACGTGTCCCCGAGCGAGAAGTCGAGGGGGACCGCCCGTTCGAGGAGCGGATGGCGGACTTGTTTCAAACGGATTTTCCCGACAGCGTTCACGCGAGGGGCGATGCCATCGATGGCTTGGCTATACTTCCCTTTCGCGAACACCATATCGTATTGGGCGATGACATCAAGCGTCGCCTCGATGGTCGGCAACGCTTCCGCCACCATGCCGGTGAGCGTGGCGAGCACTTGATAGATTTCGACCGCTTCCTCCGTTCGTTTGACGACGAGTTCCGCGTTCAACTTCGCGACCGCCTCTGGTTCGATGAAGACCGTCGTCCCTCGGCTCGACGTGTCGATGATTGCCCCAGCGACTTTATGTTTATATGACGCTTTGATTGGAATCGTGAATCGATCTTGTTTCTTCGTCACAAAGCCGTCTTGAATCGCTTCCCGGTTCGCAGCGCTCTTCAAGAACTTGCTCAACCGCTCCTCGATCCGTCCTTCGAGAATGTCGATTTGTTTGCGGACGCGTTTCAATTCTTTGGACGCCTCGTCGACGACCCGTCCCCCACGAATCGATTGGACGATGTCTTCCTCGATGCTGCGCCACTCGCTCATCTCTCCCGCGTAAAGGGACAAGAGCGGGGCAAAGAACGCCTGCTCGGCCATGAACCGCTTCAGTTTACGGGCCCCGCGGAAAAATTCGGCGACGGCTTCGAGTTCGCTTGCCTCGAGCTGGATGCCACGGCTGATTTTACCGATGAGTGGTTCCATATCGGATACCCCGATAAAGGGGACGTGTGACGTCGCGTCGAGAATCGCGCGTGCTTCCGATGTCTCTTGAAGCCGTTTTTTCACCGTTTGCAGATGGCTCGTCGGACGCTGGTTTCGTAACAAGTTGCGTCCGAATCCGCTGATGCAGTAGCGTTCGACGTGATGAATCAAGTCGTTGTATTGTAGTTTGTCTAATGTTTGTTCATTCATGATGGAGTCTCCTTATTTTGTGATGGAGATACCGCGCAAACAAAAAGCGTCGGCCGATGACGACCAACGCAAAAAGACAGACCGGTGTCTGGCAGTTTATGAAGGGCGGTATCTGTAACAGAACATGAAGGCATGACAAAGAGACGCGTCATCCAACATTTTTCAGTTCGTTAGGCAGATACAACCTCACTCATTAACATGCAACACCTTTCCCATTCAGTTTCGCCCTAACTATACAACAGATTTTCGAAGAAGTAAAATTTCTAGAGAACGCTTTCAAATTAGGTCTTGATATCTATACATCGGCGTGCTATCTTGAGGGTGACGAAACGAATAATGATCACATGTGACTGATTCGATCAGGCATGGGGTAAGACGAAAGGCTCACGCCACCCGTCTATACTCCATGCCTGTTTTGTTTTTTCACAATCATTTTTCAAGCGAAAGGATGAATCGAACATGTTATTGAATAAGTGGATGAAGAGACATACACTGACACTTTACGCACCCATGGAAGGAGACATCATTCCACTTGAGGAAGTGACCGACCCCGTCTTCAGCGAGAAGATGATGGGCGACGGGATTGCCATCATGCCGACGGACGGAACGGTCGTCGCACCGGTAGATGGAACCATCATCCAAGTCGCACCGACGAAGCACGCGATCGGTATCCGTTCGGGAGACGGAGCTGAAATTTTGATTCATGTCGGACTCGATACGGTCGAACTCGCGGGTAGCCCATTCAACGTCCACGTCAAAGTCGGTGACACGGTCACGACCGGACAGCCACTGTTGACGGCCGACTTGGAACAAATCCAGCGAGCCGGTAAAGACACGGTCACTCCGATGGTCATCACAAACGGGAGCACGTTAGAGCACCCGTATTCGTTCCATGCAGGAGGCCCATCGCTTCCCGGGAAAACCGTCGTCGCTCAAGCGGAACAATGACTCCTCGTTAGGAGGACACATGTTAAAAATTAAAAAGATTTTAAACAACAACGCGGTCATCGTCTCGGACGAGGGCGAAGAGAAGATCGCCATCGGACCAGGCGTCGCGTTCAAGAAGGCTCGCAACGATATCGTCAATCCGCATAAGGTGGAAAAGCTGTTCGTCATGTCGGAGAATGATAAGTTTCAACAACTGCTGACACGGATTCCAATTGAGCACTTCACGATTTCAGAAGAAATCATTTCGCATGCGGAAAAACGGCTCGAGACGACGTTCAACGAACACATCCATATCGTGCTCACCGATCATATCTCGTTTGCCATCGAGCGCGAGCAAGAAGGCATCTCGCTCCGCAACAAGCTGTTGAACGAGATTAAGATTTTATATCGCAACGAATACGAAATCGGGTTATGGGCGCTTCACCTCATCGAGGACAAACTCGGCGTGAAGATGCCCAAAGATGAGGCGGCCTTCATCGCGCTACACATCCATACACTAAAAGTGAAGGGAGGTGATTTACGCAAGACGGTCAAACAGACGACAATCGTACGTGACATGATTCAATCGATTTCGAGACGGCTCGATCTATCTATAGAAGAAGATGACTTATCCTATCAACGCTTATTAACTCATTTACGATTCGTCATGGATCGAGTCAACCATTACGATCACCATACGATCGACGAAGATATGCTTCAGATGATTCAAACGAAGTTCTCGTCTGCCTATGCATGTGCGTCTGACGTCGCAAACGAAATGGAAGACTTATACGGCATCGTCTTGCCCGAATCAGAGCTTGGTTACATCACGCTCCACATTCAACGCTTGCAAGATCAACACCATCAAAAAGGAGGACATTCACAATGATGAACTTTTTACAACGTCTCGGACGTTCCCTCATGTTGCCAGTTGCCGTACTTCCTGCAGCTGCCATTCTCATGGGGATCGGTTACTGGATCGACCCGGTCGGCTGGGGTTCTGAAAACATCGCCGCCGCATTCTTGATCAAAGCCGGTTCAGCGATCATCGATAACATTCCAATTCTCTTCGCAGTCGGGGTCGCCCTCGGGATGGCGAAAAACCGTGACGGCTCAGCCGCTCTAAGCGGACTTGTCGCCTTCCTCACGGTCACGACACTCTTGTCTTCGGCAACGGTCGCCTTGTTCCAAGGTGTCGACGTCGAAGCCGTCAACCCAGCGTTCGGTAAGATTGCCAACGCGTTCGTCGGTATCTTGTCAGGTATCGTCGCCGCTCAAATGTACAACCGCTTCAGTCATGTGAAGCTACCAGATGCACTCGCCTTCTTTAGTGGGAAGCGTCTCGTGCCAATCATGACGGCATTCTCGATGATCCTCGTCTCGGTCGCCCTTTACTTCGTCTGGCCGGTCGTGTACACAGGACTCGTCGGATTTGGGGAAACGATCTCTAAAATGGGTGCAATCGGGGCAGGCCTTTACGGCTTCTTCAACCGTCTGTTAATCCCAACTGGTCTTCACCACGCCTTGAACTCGGTATTCTGGTTCGATGTGGCCGGCATTAACGATATCGGTAACTTCTGGTCAGGTGAAGGTGTGAAAGGGATTACTGGACGCTATCAAGCCGGGTTCTTCCCGATTATGATGTTCGGTCTTCCGGCAGCAGCCCTCGCCATGTACCATACAGCGAAAACAAAACGTAAAAAACAAGCGGCCTCGCTCCTTCTCGCCGCAGCGTTCGCATCGTTCTTCACAGGTGTCACGGAACCGCTCGAATTCTCGTTCATGTTCCTCGCACCAGTTCTCTACCTCGTCCACGCGGTCTTGACAGGGGTTTCCCTCTTCATCGCGGCGACGTTCCAATGGACGGCCGGATTCGGCTTCAGCGCCGGTCTTGTCGACTTTGTCCTCAGCTCACAGTTACCGCTCGCGAACCAGCCGTACATGTTGCTCGTTCAAGGTCTCGTCTTCGGTGCCATCTACTACGTCATCTTCCGCTTCATGATCGTCAAGCTCAACTTGGCCACACCTGGCCGTGAGTCAGACGAAGCGGTTGACGCAGTCGCAACGGAAACGACTCCTGAAGGCGAAACGAAGACGGCTCCAGTCGCTGCCGGCGGTCAATATTCAGCGATGGCAGTGATGATTTACGATGGTCTCGGTGGCGATCAAAACGTCACAGGCATCGAGTCATGCGTCACACGTCTCCGCGTCGATGTGAAAGACATGGATACGGTCGACCAAGCACAAATCAAGAAAGCGGGCATCCCTGGTATCAAGGTTGTCAGCCCGAACCATATTCAAGTCATCGTCGGAACGAACGTCCAATTCGTCCTCGAAGAGATTGAAAAACTCCGGAGCCATCGCGCCGGGTAACTGACGAAAGCCACCTCGCGCGCGAGGTGGCTTTTTTTACTGTCTTTGCTCATATGTTTTGTAAAATTGAATCAAAAAGTAAAGAAAGATCCATGGCAACACGTATGTCGTCATCCACATGAATGCCTCGATGAGTAATCGCCACGGGTTAAATCCGAAAAAACCGAGTATAGATAGCCCGATGAACAGCGCTAGTCCGATCCATAGACGCGTTTGACCGTTTTAATCATGTACCCTCTTCCACTCAGCTCTTCTTCTTAGCTGACATCAACATGAGCGAAACCGTGATGGAATAAATCAATAAAAATAGGACAATGCCTAACTCGAGTGCCGATTCAAACATGGAATCTCCTCCATTTCATCCTCTTTTTTCTATCATTCCCATTTAATATTGATACAAACTGAATTCGCGAAATGAGTTGGTCCTATTCACGTACAAAAAAGCCCTCTTCTAAAAAGAGGACCTTCGTTATAGGCTACATACTGCGAAGTCTGGCAATCCGTTCAGCCGGGTTCGGGTGCGTCGAGAACAGACCGCTCAGCTTTTTCTTAAGCGGGTCTGAAAAGTAGAGCGACGCCGAGGCGCGAGAGGCTTCCTTCACCGGTGTTTGGATATTCGCGATTTTCTCTAGCGCCGACGCGAGCGCATCCGGATTACGCGTCAACTCGGCCCCGCTCGCATCCGCCAAAAACTCGCGATTTCGCGAGATGGCCAAGTTGACGAGCGTGGCGATGAGCGGCGCAAGAATCAATAACACCAGCCCGACGATCATAAAAATCGGGTTTTGGTTGTTGTCGCGGCGGCCGCCGACACTTCGGAAGAAGAGCATCCGCGACCCGATATCGCTTATGATGGCGATGACCGAGACGAGGGCGAGCGTCACTGTCGCCAGTCGTACATCGTAATTTTTGATATGGGCGACTTCATGGGCGATGACACCTTCGACTTCTTCGCGCGTCAACTGGTCGAGCAGTCCGGTCGTCACGGCGACAGCCGCCTTTTCTGGTTTCAGGCCGGTCGCGAACGCGTTCGGTGACGCATCGTTGATGATGAAGATGCGCGGCATCGGGACACGCGCGACCATCGCCATATTCTCGACGGTGTGCCAGAGAAACCGATGCTGATCGACCGACGTGATCTCTTGGGCATGGTTCATCTTCATGACGATGTTCGTGCTCGACATGATGACGATCCCGATATAAAACAGCGAGAACACCGGCGTGAAGATGAGGCCTGGGAGCGGGTCACCATAATTCAAATACGAGATGACCACCCCGACGCCTAAGACGAGAAGGACGAATCCGGCCACGATGAACACGGTCTTGATTTTATTTTTCCGAATCTGTTCATATAAAATCATCGTCGCCACTCCAATCCATTAAAATGAAACTCGCACGTTTTCGCGTTCTTCTTCACGAGCTTCGAGCATGTCGCGTTTTTCGAAGTTGTGAACGGAGGCGATGATGTTCGTCGGGACCGATTCGACTTTCGTGTTATATTTCATGACCGTATTGTTATACAACTGTCGTGAGTAGGCGACTTTATTTTCGGTCTGCGTCAGTTCTTCTTGGAGCATCTTAAAATTCTCATTCGCTTTCAAATCTGGATATGCCTCACGGAGAGCGAACAAGTTTTTCAGCGCGCCGCTCAATTGATCGTTCACTTCCATCTGTTCTTGACGGCTCGTCTTCGACCCGAGCTGATTCCGGAGCTCGACGACTTTCGCAAGCGTCTCTTGCTCGTGTTTGGCATAGCCCTTCACCGTTTCGACCAAGTTCGGAATCAAATCGTAACGCCGTTTCAACTGTACATCAATCTGTGCCCACGCCTCGTCGACCCAGTTTCGATATTTGACAAGTCCGTTGTACATCGAGAAATAGACGAACGCCAAGACAACGATAATCCCAATTGCGATAATCCAACCCATTTCGACACCTCATTTCATGATTTTCTCCTGTATTAATTCCCTCTCGTCGTATACCATAAGCATAACTTAGGAAAATATAGTAAATGATTCGTGATGATTATGTGTCACCCCGTTCACGAGAGGGGTTACATACTGGATAACCATAAAACCAATTAACTGACAGGAGTGCTTGCTATGCTAGTGACTAACCTCGATTCACGATTGACGGAACTGTACGACGAAATGGTGACGCTTCGACGTCATTTCCACCAACATCCCGAACTCTCGTTTGAAGAGCAGGAGACGCCACGGACGATTGCGGCGTATTTGCGTGAACTCGGGCTCGACGTGCGCGAACACGTCGGCGGCAACGGTGTCGTCGGACGGATTCGGGGCGGAGACGGTCCGACCATCGCGTTCCGGGCCGACTTCGATGCGTTACCGATTCAAGATTTAAAAGACGTCCCGTATCGTTCGAAAGTGAACGGCTCGATGCACGCCTGCGGTCACGATGCCCATACGGCGACGCTGCTCGTCCTAGCGAAAGCACTCACGGAAATCGAACTTCCAGGAGACGTCGTCCTCATCCATCAATTCGCGGAAGAACTCGCGCCGGGCGGGGCCAAACCGATGATTGAAGACGGCTGCCTTGACGGGGTCGACTACATTTACGGTTCTCATATTTGGACGCCGCTTCCATTCGGCACGATCGGTGTGAAGACCGGACCGATCATGGCGGCGGCGGACCGGTTCGAACTGACTGTCAAAGGCAAAGGCGGGCATGGGGCCATTCCGCAACATACGGTCGATGCCGTCATAGTCGGAACGAACATCGTCAGCCAGTTGCAACAAGTCATCAGCCGCCGCATCGACCCGCTCGAACCGGCCGTCTTGACCGTCGGGACGTTCGTCGCCGGTCAAGCGTTCAACGTCATCGCCGACGAGGCGAAACTGTCCGGCACGGTACGGACGTTCACCCCGGAGACACAGACGCGCATCATTACCGAGATGGAGCGCACCATCGCCCACATCTGTTCGGCGAGCGAGGCACATTATGAGCTCGATTACATTCGCGGCTATCCCGCTGTCATCAACCATGCGACCGAGACCGACCATGTGCGTCGCAGTGCCGCGCGTGTCGTCGGGACGGATGGCGTCATCGAGATGGCACCGCTCATGGTCGGAGAAGATTTCGCCTACTATATGCAACACGTCCCCGGTAGCTTCTTTTTCACAGGGGCCGGCAATCCGGAAGTCGGGGCCGTCTTCCCCCACCATCACCCTCGGTTCGATGTGGATGAACGGGCGATGCTGCATACCGCCCGCATCCTCATGCAGGCGGCGTTCGAGACGTGGAACATGCACAAAAAAGAAGACTGACGCCGCGGCGTCAGTCTTCTTCTGTTTGATCAGATAGCATCGACACAAGTACTTGGTCGACACGTTTTCCGTCCATATCGACGACTTCGAACCGGAGTCCGTACGCCTCGACGACATCTCCCCGTTTCGGGAAGTCACCGAGCGAATAAATGACGAGACCGGCAAGCGTATGATAGGAATTTCGTCCTTCATCGAAGCGATTGTCTCGAATCCCGAACGTCCGCTTCAAATCCTCGATGCCGAGCAATCCATCGGCCAAATATGAGCCGTCTTCACGGCGCACGACTTCCGGTGTTTCTTCTTCAATCATCACTTCGCCGACGATTTCTTCCAAAATATCGAACAACGTGACCATTCCAAGGAACCCACCATACTCATCGAGCACGAAGGCGATTTCGACGCCATTCTTTTGCATCATCTGCAACACTTGGCTCGCTTCTCGCTGTTTTGGCACGACGAGCGGTTGTTTGATTCGTTTCAAGATTTGCGATGGCTCCCGAAGCGTCGGTAACGTCAAAATATCACGGACATCGATATAGCCCACGAATTCATCGAGCGTATCGCGACCGACCGGGAGTTTATTGTGTTTACTCTCATAAATCGATTTCTTGATATCGTCCATATCATCTTCGAGGTCGACCCATTCGAGCGTCGTCCGCGGCTGCATCAACTCATAAATCAACTGGTCATGGAACGCAAACACGCGCTCGACCTGTTGTACTTCTTCGTGAGCGAACGCCCCTTGTTGGGCCCCTTCGAATAAGAGCTGTTTAATCTCGAGCTCCGTCTCGCCACTCGATTGTTCTGCTTTCAAGCCGAGCAGTTTAAAGAGGAACAACGTCGATTTCGATAAAATCCAAATGAACGGTCGCATCACTTTGCTGAATACATCCAACGCTGGAATGATGGCCATCGTGACTTTCTCTGGTGACACGAGGGCAATCCGCTTCGGCACGAGTTCACCGATGATGAGCGACAAGTATGTGATAATCGTGACCACGACGACGTAACCGACGGTCGGTGCGTATTGGGCACTCATTCCGAGCTGTGCGAACAATTCGCCGAGCGGTGCCGAGAAACGCGCACCCCCGTAGGCCCCGTTAATGATCCCGATTAACGTGATTCCGACTTGGACCGTCGATAACAGGTCGGTCGGATCTTTTGAATACTTGAGTGCGATTTCGGCACTGCGCTTACCGCGGTTCGCCTCGACTTCAAGTTTGGCCGGTTTAGACGAGATGAGCGCGATCTCCGTCATCGCGAAAATCCCGTTCAACACAATCAAGAATAAAACAATCAGTAAATCGATTACTATGGAAGAATCCACCGTTTTCATCACCTCTACGTATATTTCGTACTGCTTCCCTCTCTATCCTATCAGAGATTCGTTATCCACCTGTACCCGTTTTGCTCAAAAAGAAGCCACTTCAACGTGAAGTCGCTTCGTTTGAACTTTCTTGCTGAAGAGCCGTTGCTTGTGACTGCTTGAAGACGATGACACCGAGAAGTAGCACCATCAGTCCGATGACCTGACCTGGGGACAATGACAACCGTGGCATTCCGAACGCTCCGGACAAGTCGACACCGAGTGCCCAAATCAATTGAGAGACGAGGATAATCGACACCGATAAAGTCGGCCCGAGCAATTGAATGCTTCGCATCACACAGAAGACGACACCGACACCGAGCAGACCGCCGAGCGCATAAATCGGCGAGATGTCAAACAGCCCTTGCAGATTACCGCCAAATAGAACAAGTGGAACGAGCGAACCGAGCAACCCGACGATAAAGACGAGCACCGTCGTCGCCCAGGCGCCTAAATAGACGTTCATTTTTGCATTGACCGCCGCTTGGACACTTATGAATGCGCCGGCCACTGCCGAACAGATGATTCCTACTATCATGAATTTCCTCCTTATTCGTACAACATGCCATTGGCACGTTCTTTTAATCGAGTCGCATCTAAAATCGTCACTTGCGTCCGTGTTTTCTCGACGAGTCCCTCATCCGCGAACGCCTGTAACGTCCGGTTCAAATGGCGATAGCTCGTCCCGAGCCATTCCGCGACTTCTTTTCGCTTCAACTGGCTCATCTCATCTTGGAACAACTCATTCCCTGACTCGCTGAGCGAGACGAGATAACCCGCCAACCGTTCTTCGAGCGTCGACATGAGATGGTTCGATGAGGCGTTCGCCTCGATAAACAACTTCTCAGACACGCCACGGAGAAGGTGCTCCGTAAATTCGATTGTCCGGTTATGTGTGCGCAACACATCGAACGGGATGCGCAAACACGTCACCGGGCCGACTGTCTCGACCGTGTGGAGCACGTTGCGTCCACTCGCATATTCGATATCTCCAATCAACGTCGGGGCCATCTTTAAACGCAGTAAGCGCAACTTGCCTTCCTCACTTAACGTATAGATTTTGACACGTCCCGACAACACGACGAAGAGTGACTCAATCGGGTTACCATTCGTGCAGAGCATCGCCCCGGACGGATAGGTCATGATTGTCGACGCCTCTAACGTTTGTCCTGAAAACAGATGGGCCCACCCGAGCCGTGCTAACGCTGTTTCTACTCTCATCTGGCTCCTCCTTACGTGAACGTGTAAATCCCAATCCCGATGATCATTAAAGCGAGCCCCAAAAGCTGACCTTGATTGACGGGTTTCTGTTTCACCCCGAACCATCCGTTCACATCAATCAAGAACGCTCCAATCAATTGGGCGACGAGCAAAACGCAAATGGCCCATGTGACACCGAGCTGTTGAATGGCTGTCAATTCCCCGAAGACGACGAAGACTCCGAACAAACCGCCGAGGCTGTAATACCAAGGCTCGCGCCGAAACGCCGTCAAATCTGCATCCCGTTTGAACGCATAAATGAGGAGTGCGAGCACGAGACCGACGAGATGGACGACTGTGACCGACAACCAGGCGCCGACCGCGTAACCGAGCTTAGCGTTAAAAATACCTTGCAACGCGATGAAGGTGCCCGAGAGCACGGCAAATAAAATTCCCAAACAAGTTCCCCTCCTATCTCCTCGTCTGACTGTACGTGAGATGGAGCGCTTTGAAAAGGACATATGTCCGAAAAAAAGACAGCTTAGGAATGACTCCCAAGCTGTCTTCACGATTATCCAAGCAACTTAACGATTTCGGCGCCGACTTGTTCTGACGACTGCGGGTTCTGACCCGTGACAAGGCGCTCGTCCACGGCTACGTTGACGGCCCAGTTGTCGGCGTTATCGAACTTCCCGCCACGCTCGCGCATCGCCGATTCAAGCAGGAACGGCACCGCTGAGTCGAGTTGCATCTCGCGCTCTTCTGCGTCCGTGAATCCTGTCACGCGCTTGTCTTTGACGAGCGGCTCTCCGTTGCTCAACTTGACGTTGACGAGACCGATTGGGCCATGACAGACGGCCGCGACGACGTTTCCACCTTCATACGTGTCACGGATGACACGCTGTAACGTCTCACTGTTCGGGAAGTCGACGACCGTCCCATGCCCACCCGGAAGGAAGACCGCGTCATACGTGTCATCCGCCACTTGATCAAGTCGGGCTGTATCTTTCAATAGATGTTGCGTATCCAACACCTCTTGCGGTAATTCGCCCTCTAAGCTGTTCGCATCGATTGGCACGTCTCCGCCTTCGATGCTCGCCACCGTGACTTTATAGCCTTGCTTCTCGAATTGAAGATACGGTGCAGCGAATTCCTCGAGCCAAAGCCCTGTCGCGTGACCGTTCTCTAATTGATCGGCAGACGTCGTGACAATCAGTACATGTTTAGACATTGAAAATTCCTCCTTCTAAATTAAGCATACGAAAGACTTGTTCCCGCTCTGGTTCCATTCAAACCTCTGGATCTGCGACGTCGGTCTTTTTTTGACCTGGTCCGATTTTGGAAATGGCTTTTGCTTGCCGACCGTCTATACTCATTACATGCTGGCAGAAAGGAACGATTGTGATGAGATACGTACTCGATTGGGGATTTCTTGCCGTCGCCGTCTTAATTGTATTACTCGTGATGATGAGTGGGCTGTGAAAGAAGTTCGGTTCGGATTCACCGAGCTGTCACAAGGATGGCTGTTTGAAGCTAGGGTTGAATCGGGAACAAATCTACTGTTGTCCTGTCGTGATTGCTACTTCAGAAAGGATGTTGAATATGTCAGAACGCGTATTTATCAGTCCAGCCAAGTACGTGCAAGGCAAGAATACAATCGATCGAATCGGGGACCATGTCGGTCACTTCGGGTCACAAGCGTTGCTCATCGCCGATGACATCGTCTGGCGCTTGATCGGGGAGCGGGTGACCGATTCCCTTAAAGCGAGCGGCGTCAACGCTGAGAAGGCCGATTTCGTCGGTGAGGCCTCCCGTCACGAGATTGAACGGATTGCCAAAGCGGCCGCAGAGAGCCATACCGCAGTCGTCATCGGGATGGGCGGCGGGAAAACGCTCGATACGGCCAAAGCCGTCGCTGACGAACTGGACGCCCGCATCGTGATCGTGCCGACCATCGCTTCGACGGATGCGCCGACGAGTGCCCTCTCTGTCATCTATACGGATGAAGGAAACTTTGAGACGTATCGGTTCTATAAAAAGAATCCAGATTTGGTTCTCGTCGACACGAAACTGATTGCTGAAGCCCCGGCTCGGTTCCTCGCCTCAGGAATTGCCGACGCGCTCGCGACATGGGTCGAGGTTCGAAGTGTCCTTGCTTTTGGCGGAAAAACGATGGCGGGCGGTGTCCCGACCATTGCCGCGGAGGCAATTGCCAAACGCTGTGAAGAAGTGCTGTTCGATTACGGGATTCTAGCTTACGAATCCGTAAAAGCCAAAGTCGTCACGCCGGCACTCGAGTCCGTCGTCGAAGCGAACACGCTCTTGAGCGGTCTCGGGTTCGAGAGTGGTGGATTAGCCGCTGCGCACGCCATCCATAACGGATTCACGGCCCTGCATGGCGACATTCACCATTTGACGCACGGCGAAAAAGTCGCCTTCGGCACACTCGTCCAACTCGCACTCGAAGGCCGGACGCAGGCAGAGTTCGACCGCTATGTCGCCTTGTATATGGCGCTCGAGTTACCGGTCACGCTTGAAGACGTGAAATTGAAAGATGCTTCCCGCGAGGACATCTTAAAAGTCGGCCAAGCCGCGACCGCAGAAGGCGAGACGATTCATAGCGGATTCGATGTCACCCCAGAACAAGTCGCCGATGCCATCATCGCGGCCGACCGCTACGCCCGCCTGTATCAAAGTAAACTCCGCTAAACAAACAAACGAGGAACGGCTAGTTGAGCCGTTCCTCGTTTGTTTGTTTGCGGGTGACGAAGGAAAACGCCACTCCAAGTGCCATACAACTGACCGTCAGGACGAAAAACGTCAATTGGTTCGCATAAATGATGTTCGTGAACTGATTCCATCCTGACGCATAGGCCGCGTTCTCAGAAGCACGGATGCCAGCGCGGAGCGAAGCGGCCTGCTCGGCGTTAATATAGAAACCGACTCCCGCCATGACGAGACTCCCCACCAAGAGACCGATTCGCGCCAAACGGTTTACCGATGCGACGGTGCGCTGCGCGAGCCGAATCGTAATCCAAATGAACAACAGGATGAACGGCCAACCGACCAGCAAGACGAGCACGTATGGATTCCCCTCGCCCGCCGATTCCGTATATGCGGCGGTCATCGTCTCACCTAGCTTAAAAAGCACAAATGTAATGAGCGTGATGATGAACCACGCCTTAAGCAATTTATCCATGACAACACCTCGTCCTCAGTATAGCAAAAAAACACCATGCACTTTCGCACATGGTGTCCGGTCAAGCTTTCGGACGGACGGCATAGTAAATCAAGATGACGAGCCACGTCCAGACGCCAGTGAAGATCCCGATAATCCCGATGATGAAAAATCCGAGAGGAATCATCGATTTCGTCCGATTGTAATCTTTCCACATACTCGATAGCCCTTTGATGTTGAAATACAAAAAGGCAAAGAATAGGACAAGTAGTAACAATGGTAAACCAAAAATGAGTTCCATATATGCCCACTCCCTTCGCTGCGTCGATCTATCTCTTCCCTATACGATAAGTGTATCGTTTTTGAGCTACCGGCACATCGGGCTCAGGCAGTACACACTTCAGGTCAAGAGACGGAGATGATTTATGTCTTATTCCCTGATTCGTTATCTTTTCATCATTTGAAAAAAGGAAAGGATGAGTGGACACAAAAAGGAGGTGCTGGCATACTAACGAACCATGGCATCTCCGGTACGTCGGTGTGAAAGAAGCGACGACGATGAAACAACAAAATTGGACGTTCGAGGAGTGGTGGGCCACACGTTGATGCGAGCATCTCGAGCGAGGCATCGATCGTGTTCCATGTATAATGAACGCGTACGATATCGCAGAGGAGGACATGTGCATGTGGATTGTCATGAACAAACTAGACGTTGAAAAAGGGAAAGTTGAGGCGGTCACCGCTCGTTTCCAAACGACGAAAGGCATCGAGTCGATGGATGGATTCGTCCGGATGCAAGTGTTGACGGATACATCGGATGAGACGAAGGATCAGGTCGTCATCATGACGACGTGGCGCGACGCGGCGAGCTTTGAGAATTGGCGCGATAGCGGTGCGTATAAACATGCCCACAAAAAACGGGACGATGGCACTTCTGAAGTGAAGCCCATCGTCCTCGGAAACACGGTCACCCAATATGAGGTCGCCATCGAGCACGGCGCCTCAACCGATGACGTATAAAATATCTTGTGGTCTGATAATCCCGAGTAACGGCTCATTTTCTTGTCCCGTCTCGGTAATGAGCAAGGCATCGAGACGGACGCCGTCCTTCATACTGATAAAATGATGGTGCGCCTCGATGACCGACGTCTCTTGCGCGATAAACCGGTACCGTCGCAGGTGCGGGTCGTGATGGAGTACGTCCTTGACTTGAACGCCTTCGAGTGACACATGTGGCCCGTCGACCGTTTCGGCGAGCCAACTGGTCACTCCTTTTTTCGTCAACAACCCTCGCCACGACCCGTCTTGGTTATAGACGGGGAACTGCGAATAATTCTTGTCTCGAATCTCACCGAGCACGGCGACCAGCGAGTCATCGGCGTTGAACGTCGTCACGATTTTACGGAACAGCGGGATGACTTGACGCGGATGGAGGAGTTCTTTCTCCACTTCGAGAATCAAATTGACGATGGAGTCATGTGGTTCAGCGATGATGAAGTCCGGCTCCCGTCGTTCGTGGACGATGGCGTTCCGCAACTGACTCATTTGATGTAAATCTTCTTTATATCGATCAATAATCGGATTATGTTTGGCAAGACGGTTGACCATGTTGCTGAAACTGAAATGCTGGCCGTCCCCCATCTCTCGACTTAAATAATCTTCAATCCGATGATACGATGCGATAAACTCTTCAGCTCGACTCATATATTCACGCTCCTTGTCGCCTATATATACCCTATTTTTTTAAGTTCGAGCAGGAAAGCGTGACCCAATCTCGAATCCACAACTAATCATCTATGAAATGGAGGGGTTCTCATGGCAACTCCGGTCTCGCAAATGACACCGATCCCGAACAAGGACGCCTTCCGTTCCGGCATGCGTGCCGGCATTCCCGTCGCCGTCGGCTACATCCCGATTGCCATCGCCTTCGGTCTGCTTGCGAAATCATTCGATATGCCAAACGTCATCACGCTCGCCATGTCATTATTCATTTTTGCCGGCGCCAGTCAGTTCATCGGTGTCCAGTTGATTATGGCCGGTTCGATGTATTGGGAGATTATCTTGACGACGTTCATCCTGAACTTACGGCACTTCCTCATGTCGGCGTCGTTGTCCCAGCGTCTCGAGACGACCTCGAATCGATTTCTGGCCGCCATCGCGTTCGGCGTGACCGATGAGACGTTCAGTGTCGCCTCGACGCGTGACGAGTCGACGCGCGGCCACTTTGTGCTCGGGCTAAACCTAATCGCCTTCTTGGCTTGGAACGTCGGAACATGGATTGGCGTCTTTCTCGCCTTTGGCTTGCCCGCCTCTGTCCAAACGAGTATGGGCATCGCCTTGTACGCCATGTTCATCGGCCTACTCGTCCCATCCCTTACCCGCAAACCGGTCATCGTCGTGGCTGCAATCGCCGTCTTGACTCAAGCCATTCTCTACTTCGGCGTCTCTCCATTCATCCCGCTGTCGTCCGGTTTGAGCATCATCTTGGCCACGATGGTCGCAGCCGGCATCGGCGCTTTGGTATACAAGGAGGATGAGGCATGATCAGTCTGTTTTTGCTCGTCCTGGCCATGGCGTTCGTCACATACATCCCGCGGCTCGTTCCGCTGCTTTGGCTCCGGGACATCAAGTTGCCGCCGTTCTTGAAGCGATTTTTACTGTTCACGCCTTATGCGGTGCTCGCCAGCCTGATTTTTCCGGGCATCTTACAGGCGACGAACAGTCTCACGTCCGCTTTAGCGGGTGGGGGCGTCGCCGCAGCGCTCGCATTACTCCGGGCCAACTTGATGCTCGTCGTCATCGGCGGCATCGCCGGGGTGTATCTCGTTGATGCGCTCCTCTAACAAACAAGTCCGCCCAAATCGGGCGGACTTGTTTGTTTAGGCAGAGACGGCCTGACGTCGTAATTGAACGAACACGTCGACGAATGCGGCATCCCACTGGGTATTACGTCCACTCTCGAGAATTGAGAGTGCTTTTTCGACAGGCATCCCTTTCCGATACGGACGGTCCGATGTCATGGCGTCATACGCATCGGCAATCGCCATGATGCGACCGAAGAGCGGGATCCCTTCCCCAACTAATCCGTCCGGATATCCGCGCCCGTCAATCCGCTCATGGTGAGACCGGACCCCGGCCATAATCGGTTGCAGTGACTCGGGCAAGGCGATTTGATTCAATATATGAATGCCGATCGTCGGATGCTCTTGAATCTGAGCGAACTCGTGGTCCGTCAGCTTCCCTTCCTTCAACAGCACATCGTCACGAATCCCGATTTTTCCGATATCGTGCAGCAACGCCGATTTGCGGAGCAACTCAATCTGTTCATTCGGCAACTGAAGCGCCTGCGCCAATTCGACCGAATAAGCGGCCACCCGCTCAGAATGTCCGGCCGTATACGAATCGCGGGCGTCGAGTGTCGCGGCGAACAACACAAACAGGCTATTTAAGAGTTGCTCGTTTTCCTGATCACGGTACGTGACGTTCGTCACCATCTGGTTGAAGCCGGTGACGAGTTGGGCGAACTCATCGGAGTAAGGGTTGTCGATTGTGTTCAACCGCCCGGCATCCAATGCGGCGACCCCTTCGGTCAAGGCACTGATCGGACGTTTGATATTGTCATACAGCAAAAAGCTACTGAACGTCGCCACTCCGATGATGACGACCAAAATCAAAGCTGCCCATTGCCAATACGCATCGGCTTGTTCCACCGTCGACAGCTGCACGCCGGACGCCAGAATGAATAACGCGACCGGAAACACCCCGATGACGAGCATGCTAATCAACAATTTCGTCCGGACGCTGATGGACCGGTACGTCGCTTGCAGCGGGCGTTGATGCAAGCGATGACTCATCTCTTGCAACTGGAGCAACATCGGTTCCACTGACCGGTACGTCAAGAAGAATTCGATGAGCGCGTGTAAGATGGCAATCAAGATGGCACCGAACGCCGCCAGACCAATCAACCGGTATGGGAGATTGACCCAGCCTTGATGAATGGCGAACGCCGTCAAACTCATCGCCGGGACGGATAACCCGAATAAGTGTGGACCCAGAATCCGCTTTACCGTCAACGTGGGAAAGTGACTCGTCTGATTGAACGCCTGCTGTAGCGCCTCATAGGTTGGCGCATCCGTATGGAACACGTGATAGATGGGCCGAATATGACGCCGATAGAGAAGGAGTTCAAGTCCGATCATCGTCATGCCCGACATCCCCATGATGACGGCCAAGATGAACATCTCGGCCTGGGATAGACTGAGCGTCTGAAAAATGAACAGTCCCCCGACGCCGAACACGGCGATGCCTGATCCCCATATGTAGTTCATAATGAGCGTACGTTGAAACTGTTTGAACATGGATCTGTCACTCCTGCCTTCTTGCCAATCTATTTCTTATTATATCGACAAAAGTGACACTATTTTACAGCAAAACAAAACGGGCCCCAATATAGGGACCCGTCATTCACGGTTATGGACGAAGTGGACCTTCGTTGTCATCAAGTGAACGGTTATCTTGATCTGGTGTGATGTTGTCATGGAACGGGTTCGGTTCTGGACCGTCTACGTTCGTCACATCAGATTGTGGGGCTTGGGGACGATTCGTTTCGCGTTTCAATTCTTGTTTCGTTTGATTCGCTTCACGTTTCGACTGATCCATTCCTTGTTTCGCCTGTTGCTTCGCAGCTTCGGCTTCTTGATTCATTTGCGCTTTCTCTTGCTCGAGACCTTCTTTCGATACTTCTGTCTCATCGATTCGTTTCTCAGCTTTCTTCAAGTAGCGAGCCGCTGTCTCACGTCCGCCAAGACCGAAGGCAAGGCCGAAGGCGAGAGCAACCGCACCGAGGATGAGCAAGAATGCCGTATTGACGATCATCGGTGCGATGCCGAGTTGGCTGATCGCCATGAAGAAGGCGATTCCAAGAATCGCGTACTTCGCGACGTGGCGCAAGACGCTCGGTTGACCAGCTCCATCTACGAGCACACTGCCGACGAGACGCTCTGCCATGTTCGCGAGCCAGAAACCGACCGCCAAGATGACGATGGCTGCGATGACCATTGGCAAGTAAGCAAAGATTGCTGTTGCGAGTGAAGCCATAAAGTCGAGGTTCGCGACTTGAAGTGCTTCCGATACGAACAACAAGATGATGATGATTTGAACGATTGTACCGATGACTTGTGCAATCGATGTCGATGACGTCGAGCGGCCACCTAGACCCATTTTGCTAGCGAGTGAATTGACGCCCAAGTTCTCAAGGAGAGAAACGACGACACCTTTCAACCACTTGGCAATGAATACACCGGCGAGAATCAAGACGATTGCCACGATGATATTCGGAATCATCGCCAAGACATCATTGAGCATCGAGATGGCCGGATCTGAAATTCCACGAACATCAAGTGCTTCAAGCGCTGAAATCGTGACCGGAATCATAATCAAGATGAAGACGATCGTTCCAACCGCTTTTGCGAGACTTGACCCTTTCACGTAATCAGCCAAGTGAAGTTTCTCGGCGAAGCGGTTAAGACCTGCCGCTTCCAAGAACTTCGTCAAAATATCGCGGACGATTTTCGCAACGACATAACCAATCGCGAAGATAAGGGCTGCAGCGACAAGTTTTGGAATGAAGGCAAGGAAACTGTTCAACAAGTCTTCAAACGGACCGCTGATGCCTCGTAACCCAAGCGCATCGAGTACCGCTGGAAGAGCTAACAATAGGACAAGGTAAAAGACGATATTGGCGACCGTGTCAACCCATTTCGTCTGATTGACACTAGTCGACTCTTGGCCTGTCTTCTCCATCAACTTGTTCAAGTTGAGACGATGACCTGCCATTTGAATCCCTTTTTTCAAGAGCGTGGCGATAATCCATGCGACGAGCAGGATGAGACCTGCTTTAATCACGCCTGTGATCAAGCCAGAGAAGCCGGCATAGATTTGACTGAACGGTTGAGCGACAGCTGGTACGTTCAAGAATTCAAAGATAATTAAGAATGCGAGAAGCAGTACGCCGAAGAAGACGACTTTTGCGATGATGCGTTCAGGCGTCCACCGCTTTTCCTCTCTTCCAGGCTTTCCGGGTTCACCTTCTTGTTTTACCCCTACACGGTCGTCAAGACGTGCTTTGCGAAGCGCTTTGCGCGTCACGTTTTCAAGAACTTTCGCCAAAATGAATCCGACGACAAGAATGACCAAGGCAAGCAAAAGCTCAGGCAGCCATGACATGAACGTGTTGAAGTTATAGGTAGTATTGTTCATTTAACATCTTCCTCCAATCTCTTTTTGAAATGATTTCATTTATTTGACTCTTTGTATAAATACCAACATTTGCAGTTGCCTAAACCTTGCCAGTTCTTATTCCTCTATACATGATTCAAGTCAAAACGTTTTTTTAGAAAGTGATTCTAGTAAGAAAGAAGTCGTGTCTTTCTCAAGTAAATGTGATACGAATTAAAAGAAGAAGTCTTTTGAGGAGGAATCAAGATGAACATCGCCCTGATTGCCCACGATAAGAAAAAAGATGATTTGATCGTGCTCGTAAAAGCGTATGCCCACGTCTTGCAAAAGCATCAATTGTTCGCGACCGGCACAACCGGGAAGCGCGTCGCCGAAGCGACCGGTTTGCCGGTCCATTGTTTTCAATCCGGTCCGCTGGGCGGGGACCAAGAAATCGGCGCCGCCGTCGCCCGCGGCGAGATGGACATGATTATTTTCTTCCGCGACCCGTTGACGGCCCAGCCACACGAGCCCGATGTGAGCGCCTTGATGCGTCTCTGTGACGTGTATTCGATTCCGCTAGCGACGAATATGGGAGGCAGTGAGATTCTCATCCGTAGCATCGAACAAGGTGACTTCGAATCATTGACGCTATCGCATAACGACCCACCCCCGGAATAATCTAACTATGAGAAGAGAGGAATTTTTCTGAAATCACACGTATCGAACGATCCAATCGTTCAACAGTTTTACGATCAAGTCCGAACGCACTTGCACGACCTGCTCAATGATGAGACGAAAGCCGATCGGTTGCTCGACAGTTTAGCGGGCTATATTCGACAGGCGGAAAAGAACGGACAGTCGCTAGAGGGGCTGACCAAGCAAAACCCGAAGGATTATGCCTTATTCTTAATCGAACAACCGACGACGAACGAAGAGTATCGCCGCCGCTACCATACGATGATCGAGGCGTCAGAAGAATTGAAATCGCATGAGAAAACTCAAGCCAATCGGGAATTCGACTGGGCCATCGATCGGCTCAACGACGTCCAGGTCAAGCTTCAAGATGTCGAGATGCGTGACGTCTCCTTTTTGGCCTATACAAAAATCGAGGCCATCAAATCATCGCGTCGCGTCTGGAATCAATTCGGTTGGCTGCTCGGCATGATTTTAGCGTTCGCCTATGCGAATCTGTTGCTCGTTATGGATGACGTGTTCAGTTTGCGCTTGTTCACGGCACCGGCCACGCCTTACCCGCTCGACTACTTCGGATTCGTGCTCCCCGTGTTGTTGACTGGTGCCGTGTTTGGACTTTTGACGCGGTTTCGCCATCACTTTCAGACGTTAGGACGACGGATTCTATTCGCCTTGCTCATCATTGTCGTATACGTCGGGTTCGTTTTATTGACCCAGCCCATCCTGTTCTCGCTCGGATGGTCATTCTTGATTCAATTGACGCCTGTGTATGCGCTCATTCTGCTCGCGATCAGTGGATTCATGGCCATGTGGACACTCGTCGAGTTCGTTTGGAAGAACACGCGATGCCATCTCGGAAACGAAACATTAATGATTTATTATTGATGACGCCATTCTCGTCTTGAGATGGCGTTTTTTGTTTGAACCTTTGTTAGAACGGAAATTACTAATAGCGTGACGTCGATTTAACAAATAAACGATTACGAAGGAGGCACAACATGTCGGATCGCAAAATCATTGGGTTATTCCATAATGAGCAAGAAGTCATGGATAAGGTGAATGAACTCAAGCAAGCTGGGGAAGCAGAGAAAAACATGCACGTCGTAGCCAAGCGGGACGGGGAAATTTCTGCCTTGCGTTACCACACCGATGTGAATGCCGAATCGGGGATTCGTGATGTCAACTGGTTGGACCGTGTGAAAGCGTTCCTTCACGGAAGCGACCGCATTCGCGATGAGTTGCGGAATATGGGGCTTAGTGACGCGGAGGCGGAAGAATATTACACGTCCATCGACGCCGGCAAATTACTGCTTTACGTCGATAAGCATTCGTACGAACGCTATCCGAACATGTACAAAAAAGATAGTGCGCTCGACCATGATAAAGGGGAAGAAGCGGATGGCATCGCTTTCGATGCGAAACCGTTCAATGATCACGACGAAGAACCACGTGGCACGAAAGAGGACCCGATCGTCCGCGGACATTCTGGCTTAGAAGACCATCGCCGATTATAAGGAGGAAGACACTATGAGTGAGAAACGATTCATCAGCATGTATGACACGCAAGACGCGGCACTCGGCAAAGTCGAGGAGTTGCGTGCGAAAGGCTACAAAGATTCAGATATCTATGTCGTCGCCAAGCATGAGGACAATGTATCGATTTTGCGTCGTCAGACAGACGTCCATACCGAAGCGTCGCACCATACCGGATGGTTCGATAAAGTTCGGGCGTTCTTGAGCGGGCATGAGGATGTCCACGCGGGACTTCGAAATATGGGATTGAGCGAAGAAGAGGTAAATCGCCACTATAGCGATGTCGAGGCCGGAAAAATCTTGATTTATGTGGACGAAGATTTCGAACGTCGCCACAATGAAGGACTGACGGTCGATTCGACGCCTTATAACGACTCGAGACACGACTCGAGCCATCAAGGCCACCATACGGCCGACGGTCTCGAAATCGATTCGACTCCATATAATGAACCAAAACATGCCACACATGATGCGAACCGTTCTGACCGCCCGTCATCTGATGGCTTAGAGGTCGATTCGAAACCGTTCAATGAATCGGTCGGTGATGACCCGAACCGGGCCGTCGACCCTGAACAGGATCGCTTGGACAAAGAATCCCATATAAACGACCGCGAGAACAAATTGCGCGGACTCGATGATCGGGCACTCCGGAACGACTACGAAGACCCAGATAATATCCGTCGCTTCTAATACGTAAAAAACCTGACCGCGGTCAGGTTTTTTTTGTTACGTCAATCGATTCTTCGGCTCATCCCCGTCGAGCACGTTCATGATGGCTTCCCGATTGAGCGCCATCATCGCGAGCCGTGTCTTGATCGAGGCGCTGCCGATGTGCGGGAGCGTCGTCACGTTCGGGAGCGTCAAGAGCGGATGGTCCATCGCCACCGGCTCTTTGGCGAACACATCAAGTCCTGCCGCCCAAATCCGCTGTTCTTTTAACGCCTCGTACAACGCCGCCTCATCGATAATCTCGCCACGGGCGACATTGATGAAGCTGGCCGTCTGTTTCATTTTGGCGAACTGTTCCGCACCTAACATCCCACGTGTTTCCTCGGTGAGGGGCGCAAGGACGACGACGAAATCGGATTGTTCGAGCAGTTCATCGAGTTCCGCGTAGACGAACCCATACATCGATTCCGATTCATGCCGTCGCGTCCGATTATGATACAACACGTCCATGTCGAAGCCACGGGCCCGGCGTGCGACCGCCTCGCCGATACGTCCCATTCCAATAATCCCGAGCTTGGCCCGATACAAGTCCATGCCGACGTACCCCATCGGCGTCCACGACTTCCACTCCCCGGCCCGTAAATCACGTTCCGCTTCCCCAAGCCGGCGTGCCGTCATCATCATCAGTCCGAAGGCGAGGTCGGCCGTCGTCTCGGTCAACACGTCTGGCGTGTTCGTCACGATGATGCCACGTTCTTTCGCCGCCTCGATATCGATATTATTATAGCCGACCGCCAAGTTCGAGATGACTTCGAGCTGTGGGGCTTGTTCAATCAGTTCCCGGTCGATCGTGTCACTGAGCATCGTCCAAAGCGCATGCGCCGATGCCGCTTCTTCCACTAACACGTCGCGTGGGACACTCTTCGCTTCTTCCTCCCACATGCGGACCTCGTACTTGTCCCGCAACGGTGCCACAGCCTCTTCCGGTAATCGCCTCGTAATGTAAATTCGTTTCTTCATAATCGTTTCCCCCTTTTGTCTCGTCTCGACCAGTGTATCAAACCGGTTCGATCAAGACTTGTTTTTCGTCACTGGATTTTGTTCCATGAACTTTTCGAACAACGAGCCAAAGTCGCTGTCGAGCAGTTGCTCAATCGTCTTCGATGAGTCCATCGCGTTCCGGTACGCGACTTCGTTGATGGCGAGGCCGATTGCCCACGTGATGCCTGAGGCGACAGTCGCATTGATGACGCTCGCCGCCGCGTTCGCCCCCGGGAAGAATTTCATGACGTTCAGTAAAATCGTCTTCGAGAGCGCCCGTCCGATTTGCGGGATGATGGTGCTGCCAATCAGCGTCTTCAGCATATCATCGTTCGCTTTCACGCCCCAGTAGCGAAATAAGTGGACGCTCATCGTCACTTGAATCGGTGTGAGCGCGATGGCATCAGCGAACGGGAGTGGCACGGCGGCGGCCGTTCCGGCACTGGCGACATACCCTGAGATGATGCGGTTCGCCTTCTTCCGCTTCAATTTGAGCATCGCCTCACTCTCGGCATGAATCTCCATGAGCAACCCTTCTTGGAGCGAGTGGTCGAGCTGTTCGACCGACCACGTGACAAGACGTTCCCAATCGAGATGGGCCCGTAATTCCGGGTCATTCAACAGCTCGGCGGCGACGCTGACTTGGAACACGGCCTCTTCCGGTACCACATCCATTAATTCCTGTCGGAGGGCCGTGAGCTCATCTACATCGACTTGGTCGATTTGTGTCAACAGGACGGCGACCGACGTCGCTTCGTTTAACTGCTTGATGAGCGCCCGGTCGAGCGGGGTGACCCGTTTCATCGAGGCGTTGATGACGTACCAGACGAGATGAATCTGTTCGGCCGCCCCTTTCGTCTGCGCCCGCTCAACGAAACCGATGACTTCATCGGCATACGCCTGTTGCCGGGCGCTCCCGATTTCATATCCTTCACTGTCGTAGAGCACGATGGCGATCTCATCACTCATGAACTGATGAATCCCTCGTGTCACCGGTTCACCGGCGGCCACTTTCGTCAAGTCGCGACCGAACACGTGGTTGACGACGGAACTCTTGCCTGATCCGGTCGCTCCCGCGATTAAGATATTCGGTTTTTTGACTTTCCCTCGCAATCGGTCGAGCTCTTCCTTCAAATCGTACGTATCAAAATTGAATGGGGTCTGTTTATCCATGTCCGTTCCTCCTCATTGATTGAGCGTCCGGCCGAGCCGTCGCATCTCTTCCTCGAATCCGCGGTGCACGTCCAGCTCGATTGTCTGTTTGACCAGCTCGTATTGTTGATTGACGGCTTTCTTGATGCCGCGCTCCGCCGTTCGCCGTTTGAACGCCCAATAAATGAAATGGACGCCCGGAATCATGCCGAGCACCATCTTTCGGACGGTCCGGTTAAACGAATAATCAAACCCGAGCTCGACCCGACGCGTTTTAAAGACAAGGTCGGACGGGGCACCGACGAGCGGGTAGCGTTCCATCAATTGAATATAATGCCGAACGCCTTGGGCCATCGCCGCCTCTGTCGTCTCAGCGGCCGCTTCGAGCGTTCGTTCCAAGTCTTTTTCGATTTGCCGGGCTTTCCAGCTGATCATCACTTGCGGGGTGATCATGCGAATCGTCTCAGCCGAACGATAGCTCCGGGCGCGCCACGCCTCTAACTCGGTCAATAAATGACGCGTCAAGTTATGCGGTAGCTTTCGTTCGATGTCTTTCCAGAGGTTGGTCCGATTACGTTGCCACACCGCCTCATAGCCGATATGCGGCACGACTTGTCCGCCGAGCAATTTCTTTTCGACACTGTTGACGCGAATCATCGCATCTCGTGAAATTCCGAGTTCGCGTATGAGCACGTCCTCCATCGCTTCCGCCTTCTCGACGTTCATCGCACTGTCTGGGTTATAGTTCGTCAAGATGATTGTGACATTGCTTCGCTTCGCGTAGAGCGGTTTGAGAATCGATTCGAGTTCGTACGCCTCGACGCGCCCCGAGTTGATCGAGAGTAAATAATAGATGGTATGGAACCAGTCGGCGATATCGAGCGCACCTTCTCGCTTGTTGACGATGGAGAGGACCGCTTCATGCCATTCGTCGGATCGGTCCGCCTCGAGTCCCCACGTATCGAAGAAACGGAACAGGATACCGCGCTCGAGATCGTAGTACTCGTATTCGTGAAGTCCTTCGGCCGTCACCGGGCTGCCGGCACGTGACTCAGCAACGTCACGCCCATAAATGTAATTTAAAAAAGCGCTCTTCCCGACCCCGGTCTTCCCCGCGATCAATATGTTCGAGACAAGCCCCGTGTTGTCCATATGGTTCCCCCTGCATTCGTTATATAATAACCATTATACTAAACGGACACATTTGAAACGTCCGACGGAAGGATGAGACCGATGCTGCACCATGTCGAACTGTACGTTTCGGATTTAACGAAGAGCCTCAACGCTTGGGACTGGCTTCTCACCGAACTCGGCTATACCGTCTATCAACAATGGGACGAAGGGCGAAGTTATCGCTTCGGCGCCACGTATCTCGTCTTCGTCCAAACTGAGGCCGACCACCTCGAACCGCCGTATCATCGTAAAAAGACAGGGTTGAACCACCTCGCCTTTCATGCCGCGTCATTGGAGCACCTCGAGCGACTGCGCTCGGAATTGCCTCAGCACGGATTCACGGAGCTCTATGCCGACCGCTTCCCTTATGCCGGTGGTCCGAACTATATCGCTCTTTATTTCGAGGATCCCGACCGCATGAAAGTCGAACTCGTGGCAACGATGTGAACAGTTGAAACGGCTTTCAAAAAAGTTTGTGAAAACAATTGCAAACTTTTGTTGGACCTCCTAGACTTAAGTTGTCTAAAGGAGGCCGTGTTCAAATGGAAAAACAAGCTGTCGAGTATATGGAAGAAGCCGCCTATAAAAAAGCGACGCTGTTGCGTCATGCGTTCGGTCACTACGCACTCCGTTCCATCGTCGCTGGTTTTCTAATCGGGATTGGGGTCGTCTTTGCCTTTTCGGTCGGTAACATGTTCATCGATGTGCCCGGGACGATGCTGTTCGCCGGGATGAGTTTCTCGGTCGCGCTCGTCTTTATCGTCTGGATGGGCGGCGAACTGTTCACGAGCAACACGATGTATCTGTATACGGGCGCGAAACGCGGACGTGTCGACTGGCGCGATTTGACGGCCGTCTGGGGCATCAGCTGGCTCGGTAACCTCGTCGGTGCGCTCATCCTCGTCGGGCTCGTCATCGGTGCCCACAGCATGGGTGACGTCGACACGGATCATCTCTTGTCCGTCGTCGCTGCAAAAAAGATGGGCGGCGAGGCGCTCGCGATTTTCTTAAAAGGGATTTTGTGTAACATCCTCGTCTGTATCGCTATCTTCATGCCGCTGAAAACAAAAAATGATGTCGCTAAAATCATGCTGACGATGCTACCGGTCGTCGTCTTTTTTGCCGCCGGCTTCGAGCACTCGATTGCCAATATGGGCATCTTTGGGCTCGCGCTCTATTATGTGCCGTCCGAGGCGATTAACATCGGTCTCGCACTGCATAACCTCGTCTTTGCCACACTCGGCAATATCGTGGGTGGCGCGCTGTTCGTCGCCGGGACCTACGTCCATTTGAACGCAAAACCTGCCGAGGGAAATATCGAATCGATCCGCCAAAATGCATAAAAAGACAGGGGCCCCGATGCGCAGGGCCCCTGTTGTTGCTTATATGCTGAGATTAACCTTTTGTCGTATCGGCAGCGGCCGCTTGGACCGCACCTTGCGCGACTTCTTCTTCTTCGACGTCCCAACATTCCGTATTCTCGATACCGAGTTTACGTGCCGAGAAGCGTGGGTTGAGACCTTGGGCACGCTGTTCTTCGTAGTCACGAAGGACTTTGAAGGCGACACCGCCGAGTAACGTGATGGCCGAGATGTTGATTAACGTCATGCCTGCCATGAACAAGTCAGCCAAGCTCCAGACGAAGCCGAGGCTTGCGACTGCTCCGATGAAGACGAACGCCATTGTCGCAATGCGGAAACCAAGAACTGCTGTTTTGCTCTTCTTGATGAACTCGATATTCGTTTCACCGTAGTAGTAACTACCTGCGATTGAACTGAAGGCGAACAAGAAGACACTGACAGCGACGAACGCTGGCGCCCATGATCCGATTTGTTCGCTCAATGCGTTTTGAAGCATAACGATTCCTTCTCCGTTACCGGCAGCATAGCTGTCTGAAAGGAGGATGATGGCTGCTGTTGCAGTACAGACGATCAACGTGTCCAAGAAGACGCCGAGCGCTTGAAGGAAACCTTGTTTCGCTGGGTGTGAAACTTCCGCGGCGGCTGCTGCGTTTGGTGCCGAACCCATACCTGCTTCGTTCGAGAAGAGACCGCGACGTACACCCATCGAGATGGCTGCCCCGACCGATCCACCGAACGCTTGCTCGAGACCGAACGCGCTCTTGAAAATCATCGCAATCACGCCTGGGATTTCTGTGATGTTGACGACGACGACATAAGCTGCGATTGCCAAGTATAAACCAGCCATAACTGGAACGACGAACGTAGAGAAGTTCGCGACACGGTGTACGCCACCAAAGATGACAATACCTGTAAGAACGACAAGAATGGCTCCACCGACGACGGCGTCGATGCCGAACGCGTTATCAAACGCGGCTGCGATTGTGTTCGATTGAACCGAGTTGAAGATGAGACCGAACGTCACCGCGATTAAGACGGCGAAGACGATACCAAGGGCCCGGTTGTTGAGTCCTTTTTCAATGTAGTATGCTGGACCGCCGCGGTACGCGACGTCATCTTTTACTTTATAGACTTGTGCGAGCGTGCTCTCAATCATCGCTGTCGCTCCACCGAGAAGCGCGACAATCCACATCCAGAAGACCGCTCCTGGTCCACCGACCGTCACGGCGACGGTGACACCGGCCAAGTTACCCGTCCCGATTCGTGTGGCTGCTCCGATGAAGAACGATTTCATTGAACTGATGCTCTTGCTGTCTGTGACCTCCGGTTTTTCAGCGACGACCCGGAACATCTCTTTTAAGTAACGGAACTGCATAAAGCGTGTCCTCACTGTAAAGTAAATCCCGGCTCCGACGAGCGCGACGATCAGAACATAAGTCCATAAGATGTTGTTCATGTAATCGACGCTTCCTTGTAACATGCTTTGCACGGCTTCCATAAGTAAGTTCCTCCCTGTTGTGTGAATCTAAAGTTGTTTAAAAATTTTATGATGTCTTAGTTCTGAATTATACAAAGATTCTGACAATTAGCAATAATTTTTTTATAGGTCAGTTCACACAATTTTCATATGTTATATAACAAAAGTTGAGCAATAGCTTTATTTAAAGCGCTTACAAATCCTTTTAAAAGAAATAATAAATCTTTATTTCCCCGATTTTTTTTGATGTCCCCATTCAACTTGTTTCAAACTATTCGCTTTGTGAATAGGTTTTAAAGTATAGAAAGTATTCATTCAAGTTCGCTATTCATTTGGGAAATAAAAAAACAGTCGCTCATGTGAGCGGCTGTTTGTTAAACGCCTGTCCGTTTCTTCTGGTTGTTCGGCTTCTTCGTCAACTGGTTCGTCAACGGTTTCTGCTTCGTCCCACGAAGTCCTGTCGGCACTTTCGTTTCGTTCTGTTTCTTTTCAGCGAGCTTTTGCTTCATCGCCTCTTGAAAACTTAATTTCTTTTCAGTCATATTATTCACCTCCAGCTTCGATCACTTTCACCCGACCGACCTGTCCATCGCTTAAGCGTACTTTAATGCCGTGCGGGTGACGCGGCGAGTTCGTCAAAATGTCTTTGACGACGCCTGACGTCAACTTCCCACTCCGCTGATCTTGTTTTAGGACAATCTGGACGTGGAGCCCTGGGCGAATGTCCGTGCGTTTCGTGCCATCCATACCCGACACCCCTTTCCGTATAGTCAACCTCTATCATATGCTCTTTTCCCTCGTTTGTCACAATCTATTCCACGATGCCGATTTGTCCGACCGTCCTCGTCAAATAACTTTGATCGGTCTTAAATCGGTTCGTCCCCTGTCCCCAAGCCGTCTCGACCTCGACGCGGCCTCGTTCGAACGAGATTGTCAAAATCACTCGCCCTGCCTCATTTTGTAATCGGGCCACTCCTTGCAACGCGTGAAAGGCATGGGTCAACTCCCGTGCGAATTGGAGATACGCCTCCGTCCGGACCGTCTCGATGACTTGTGCATGGACGAGTCGTAACGTGTCGCGTGACGCTTCCGCGATGACGAACTCGAATGTCGTCTCATCGTTTCCCATCTCTATTTGATGCTGCATCTTCCTACCTCCTAAAAAGACACCTTCGCCGGGAAGGTGTCTTCTCATTATAAGCGGTACAGTCTTGCTTCGAACGGACGCAGCATAAACGTGTCCGTCTCGATTGTCTCAGGATCCATCTCATTCGTTAACACGAGCGTCGCTTTGTCGAGACCAGGCAGCGTCGTCTCGGCAGGGTTTGCCGTCAAGTTGACGATGACATAAAACGTCTGTTGTTCGAACGTGCGCTCATAGGCGAACACTTGCAGATGTTCCGGCAACAAATCGCGGTAACTGCCGTACGTGAACGTGTCTTCCGTACGACGAAGACGAATCATCGCCTTATAGAACGAAAGAATCGAATGGGCATCCTTCGATTGGGCGTCGACGTTGAGCGTCTCATACTCTTCATGAATCGGCATCCATGGCGACGCTGTCGAGAAACCAGCGTTCGGTGACGCGTCCCATTGAACCGGGGTGCGGACGTTGTCGCGTGATGTGCCCCATACGTGCTGCATCGAATCGATTTCGCTCATCCCGTTGGCAATCCGTTCGAAGTATTCATTTTTCGTCGCCACATCGTCATAGTCATGGATGGACGGAAGCGGCACGTTCTTCATGCCGATTTCCTGCCCTTGATAGATGAATGGTGTCCCATGCATGAAGAAATACATCATGCCGAGGGCGGTCGCGCTCTCACGCCAATAGTGGTTCTCATCCCCGACGAGCGAGACGGCACGGACCATGTCATGGTTCTCGATATAGAGGGCGTTCCATCCCGTCTCGAGCAAGCCTTGTTGCCACTTGTCAAAGATGCGCTTCAGCTCGACGACATCGAGCGGCGCTAGACGTGATTGACGCATGATGTCAACATGATCGAAATGGAACGCCATGTTCATCGCCCCGTTTTCCGGTCCCATCCATAGATCGGCGGCTTGCGGTTCAATCCCGTTCGTCTCGCCGACCGTCATAATATCGTAATTGGCGAACGTCGCTTGTTTCATCTCTTGGAGATAGTCGTGGATGCCATCGATGTTCGAATACATCGAGAACGCCGTGACGTGCGGTTTTCCGTCTGGAGACGGCAACATCGTCTCGGTTGGCATCTTCTTGATGTGGCTGATTGCATCGACCCGGAATCCGTCGATGCCTTTGTCGAGCCACCAGTTGATCATATCGTAGACGGCACCACGCACGTCTTCATTTTCCCAGTTCAAGTCCGGCTGTTTTTTGGAGAAGACGTGCAAATAGTATTGCTCGGTCGTCTCATCGTACTCCCACGCCGAACCACCAAAGATGCTCGCCCAGTTGTTCGGGGGTCCCCCATCCGTCCCATCGCGCCAGATATACCAGTCGCGTTTCGGGTCGTCTTTCGAGCGTTTCGATTCGACGAACCACGGGTGCTCATCGGACGTGTGGTTGACGACGAGGTCCAAGAGCAGCTTCATGCCGCGTGCATGGACGGCCTTGAGCAAGGCGTCAAAGTCTTCCATCGTCCCAAATTCTTGCATGATGTCTTGATAGTCCGAGATATCATAGCCGTTGTCATCGTTCGGAGATTTGTACATCGGACATAGCCAAATCACATCGATGCCAAGGTCTTCTAAATAATCGAGCTTCTCGATAATACCGCGGAGATCCCCAATCCCGTCTCCGTTCGAATCTTTAAAGCTACGCGGGTAAATCTGATACGCGATCGCTTCTTTCCACCACGTGCGGGTAACCGTTTTTTTCGCCACTTGTTCTCTGCTGACCATTGACTCCATACGCCGCTTGCCTCCTACATCTCATCATTTATATTTTATATTCTTGAACAGCAATACCTGTTTTAGGCTGAATCTAATCCTACAATAGCACTTGTGCAAGCGTTTGCAAATAATGAGATATAAAAAATGTAGTCCGGAGACTACATTTTCGGGGCTGTCGCAACTTGTTCACAGAATGCGCCGATGACGTCCGCTAACCGCTCCCGGTCATGGTCCATCGTCGCCACATGATACGACTGTTCGAGCACCTCTCGTTGTTTTGGGGCTTGAACAGTCTCGTACAACCACATCGAGTCCTCGGGCGGCACGACATTATCGATGGCCGAATGGATGACGCACGTCGGCACGGTCACCTCGGCCGCCATCGGTCGCACTTCCTCGATGAGCGCGAGTAATTCCCGAATGGCTGACGTCGGCACTTTGTCGTAGACGATCTCGTACACGCCCGGTGCACAGATATCCGGTTCGTCTTCATCAATGAAACGACAGACATCGTCCGTGGCGTGACAGGCATAGCCTGGCACGGACAACGCCGCATTGATGGTGACGATTGCATCGGCCTGCCCGGCCAAAGCGGCCTTCATCGCCAGCGTCCCGCCCATTGACTGCCCGACAACGATGACGTGTCGACATCGCTCACGCAAGAGACGGATACCGGCTTCCATCGACTCATACCAGCAGCGGCGTGTCGATTGCCGAAACTCTTCCGGATCCGTCCCATGTCCTTTGAGCCGCGGTGCGAAGACGGTGAATCCTTTCTCCATCAAGGCGATTCCGACGTCACGCACACTTTGAGGCGTCCCGTTAAAGCCATGGCATAACAAGATGCCGATATCATTTCCTTCACAATAAAACGCGCCCGCTCCCGGGATGACCGGATAAGTAATTGTCGTCATTCGTTTCCTCCCCATTTAATCCACAGTTAACCGATACACTTAATTGTATTAATGAATTGTAAGAGTTGGGGGACGTCCCGTCAACCCGATTGCCTACTTGCTCAGTTCTCTTCAAGTCTGTAATCAAACTGTAATATGAACTTCGCAATAAGTGGATTGAGTTCTGACGTCTGCTTGGTTATGTTTAACATGTAGTTGAAAAGTTGGTAAATGATAGTGAAATCCGTCAATCGATGGAGGGAGTACGAACGCAACTTCCTTACGTCAAGTCGAGTAATGTAAGCGCTATCATTTTTTTGGCCTAAAGGGGCATCCGCTCAAGCAAGTGACCACACGAACTGGGACATCGTATCGGCCATCTACATAATCAAAGGGAGACTAACACATGGGGAAACCACAAGCACGTTCATTCAAACAAATGACCGGACTCGCCTTATCAGCCGGACTCATCGTCAGCAGCATGACGCCGATCGCGGCAAACGTACACGCAGAGACGCTGAACGCTTCAGACCTATTCATCTCGGAATACGTTGAAGGCTCGAGCAACAATAAAGCGATCGAACTGTTCAATGGAACGAATGCGGCCATCGACCTCTCGGCCTATAAACTTGAACTGTATTCAAACGGCGGTACGGCTCCAGGCACGACCCTCAACTTGACAGGTACGCTCGAGCCAGGTGGCACGTATGTCATCGTTAACGCCAGCGCGAGTGATGCCTTGAAAGCGAAATCGAACACGACAAGCGGTGTGACGAACTTTAACGGCGACGACACGCTCGTCTTGAAAAAAGGGGACACGGTGCTCGACGTCTTCGGTCAAGTCGGATTCGATCCGGGTACGAAATGGGGAACGACGGTCGCCACGGCTGACCAGTCGTTGGTTCGGAAAGATACGATCACGACAGGGGATGCGAACGGCGCGGATGCGTTCGACCCGGCCACTGAATGGAACACACAACCAATCGATACGTTCACGAACCTCGGATTGCACACGTTCCAAGGCGTCGAATACGGCGATGGCGGTACGGTAGAACCACCGGCGCCGGTCACTCCGATTTCAATCAGTGACGCTCGTACGAAAGCAGAAGGTGAAACGGTCACGATTAAAGGAATCGTCACGGCGAAATTGGCCAATACGATTTCGATTCAAGATGCGACAGGCGGCCTCTCGGTCCGTCCGACGTCACTTGCCGTCAACGTCGGTGATGAAGTCGTCGTCACAGGTGCCATCGGTTCGTATCGTGAATTGCTTCAATTGAACAGCGCCGTCGTCGTCTCGAAACAAGCGGCGAGCGTACCAGCTGCGCAAGTCCTAACTGGCGAACAAATCAATGAGGACGTCGAGTCTGAACTCGTCACCGTCAATAACGTCACCCTCTCAGGTAGCGGGCAAAACTTGACGGCCACGGATGGAACGAAAGAGTTCGTCGTGCGTGATGAGCGCGGCATTCTCGATTTACAGACGGACGTCAACTACTCGTCGATCACGGGTATCGTGCAACAGTTCGATAATACGTATCAAATCATTCCGCGCGACGTATCTGACGCAGTAATCGACGCATCGGTACTCCGTCCGGCAACAGCGAAGCCAGGTGCAGGCACGTTCGTCGGTCCACAAGACGTGACACTTTCGACGACGACAGCGGGCGCTGACATCTATTACACACTCGACGGGTCGGACCCGAAAGTGAACGGTACCCTTTATACGTCACCAGTCCGCATCGAGGAGACGAAAACGCTCAAAGTTGCCGTCAAATCGGGTGATGCGTTCAGCGCCGTGACGACGTTCGACTATAAAATCACGGACAAAATCCGCATTCATGACATCCAAGGCGCAAGCCACACGTCACCGATGAACGGACAGACTGTTGAAGGCGTCGAGGGCGTCGTCACGTACTCGTTCGTCTCGATGGGTACGACGTATTACTATATCCAAACGCCTGACACGGAAGCCGACCAAGATGCACGCACGTCAGAAGGAATCATCTTGTATGGTGGCCGTTCAATCGCGGGCATCCAAGTCGGTGACCTCGTCAACGTGAAAGGTCTCGTCAGCGAGTACGCCATCGAAGGCTACAGCGACCGTCAACAGACGGATATGAAGATGACGCAAATCGATACACGCAACGGAAGTGTCAACGTCGTCAAGAGCGGTGTCACACTCCCGACGCCAGTGAAAATCGACGCGTCGAACTTGCCGACCGAGTTCATCGACAGCGATGCCCTCGCCGTCTTCAACCCGGACAAAGACGCCATCGACTTCTGGGAGAGCCTTGAAGGGATGCGCGTCGAGACGGGCAACCTCAAATCGGTATCACCGCAACAGAACGGCGACCTCGTGACCGTGCTCGAAGCAACACCGACCGAGACGTTCAACGGTGGTATTCTGTTGAAAAAAGATGATGCCAACCCGGAACGGATTCAATTCCGTCTCGAACCAAATGCCGACGCTCGTGATTTCGATGTCGCGACCGGTGACCGCTTCAACGGCCCGATTGTCGGTGTCGTTGGATACTCGTACGGCAACTATAAGATTCAAGCTGGTCTTGATGAGATGAAGGCTGCCTTCGTCAAAGGTGATGCCAAGCGCGAGACGACGTTCATCGAAGCTGAAGAGGACAAATTGACAATCGCCTCTTACAACCTCGAGAACTTCTCGAACAACGTCAAAGAGACGTCGGACGAGAAAGCCCTCAAACTCGCGAAAGCGTTCGTCGAGGAGTTGAACAGCCCGGACATCATCGGCGTGACCGAAGTCCAAGATAACAACGGGGAAGGTACAGGCGATTCTGCGGCTGATCAAAGCTACCAACGTTTGATCGACAATATCGTCTCGATTGGCGGCAAATCGTACAAGTACGTCAACATCGACCCTGAGTACAATAAAGACGGCGGCGCACCAAATGCCAACATCCGTGTCGGCTTCTTGTATGACCCGGAACGTGTCTCGCTCACAGAAGGCATCCCTGCCGGTGACGCAACGACAGCTGTCGGTTATGAAAACGGCAAGTTGACGCACAACCCGGGCCGCATCGACCCGCTCAACCCAGCGTTCAACAGCTCACGTAAACCGCTCGCGGCCCAGTTCGACTTCCAAGGCGAGAACGTCGTCGTCATCGCCAACCACTGGAACTCGAAAGGTGGCGACACTGGTTTCTTCGGCTCGAAACAGCCGGTCGTGCTCGGCAGTGAAGTCCAACGAAAACAAATCGCTCAAATCGTCCATGACTTCGTCGCTGACGTGAAAACGGACAACCCGGACGCGAACGTCGTCGCCCTCGGTGACTTCAACGACTTCGAATTCTCGGATGCGATGCAAATCTTCAAAGGCGACTTGATGACGAACATGGTCGAGAAAGTCCCAGCTGTCGACCGTTACTCGTACGTCTATCAAGGGAACTCGCAAGTGCTCGACCATATCCTCGTGTCAAACCGTTTAGCGGCGACGACCGAAATCGATATGATTCACGTCAACGCTGACTTCACGGAAATGTCGGGCCGCGCCAGTGACCACGATCCGGTCCTCGCACAAATCGACCTCACTCCGGAGCCAGAAGTGGAATTGACGCGTTACACAGTCGTGAACAACAAGGCTGCACGCCTCGTCCTCCAAGATGACTTCATCGGCGTGACGATCGGTAAAGGCACGAACTTCAAGAACGGCATCTTCGTACGCGGCGCCTACACGGAATTGACAGGTGACCCGCTCAAAAACATCGTCGTTCAAGTGAAACCGAAAGAAGCCGGTGCCATCATCGACTTCGACGGCGCAACTGTCAAAGAAGTAATTGTCGATGGAACGAACTTGGCTGAAATCCGTGGCGCAGAGAATGTGAAACGGATCAGCTACACGAAAGGCGCATCCGCGAACATAGTCGTCATCAAAAAGTAACGATTGAATCGAATACGCAAGCCGCAGACAGATTGTCTGCGGCCTTTTGCGTTTTCATTCGTGAAATTCGGGGATTAAGTAGAAGATGCTGATTATCGGAGGATGACGTCATGGAGATGCACAACGGGAACTTATATTGGCCGACCACAGAATCGGAACAGATCGTCTTACAAAAACCAATCAAGAAAGAGCGCTACGACGTACTCGTCATCGGCGCGGGCATGTCGGGAACGCTGACAGCCTATACGCTTTACAAGGACGGTGTCGATTTCGCCGTCATCGACCAAGGGAAAGTCGGAGCCGGGAGTACGGCCGCGAACACAGGGCTCATTCAATACTCGAACGACATCATGTTGCACGAACTGGCCGAACAAATCGGTGAAGAGGACGCGGTCCGCTTCTATCAACTGTGTGCCGAGGCGGTGGATGCGCTCGACGAGGTCGCCGGGACAGTCGACGCCAAGGACGTCTATATCCGGCGTGACAGTCTTTGCTTCGCCAGCAGCGAAGCGGATGTCTCCAAATTGGAACGAGAGTATGAGATGCTGACGAAACACGGACTCGCGGTCGAATGGCTCGACCGGGAGGCGTTACAAGAACGCTATCCGTTCGATAAACCGGCTGCCTTAATTACGAACGGCGATGCCGAGGTCAATCCGCTCACGCTCAGCCGTCAGGTCGTCCGCTACTTGTCGACCCAAAACGTCCCCATCTTCGAAGAGACGGACGTCACAGAAGTCGTCTCCGACGGAGACGACTGGCTCGTCTTGACTCCCGCAGGAACGTTCAAAGCGGGCCACGTCATCTTCGCGACCGGCTATCGTCCGGCCCCGCTCCTCGACACGCATCGGATCGAGCTCAACCGCTCTTATGCGATTGCGACGAATCCCGTCCCTGACTTCGACGAGTGGGAAGGTCAGGCGCTCATTTGGGAAACAAAACGGCCGTACCTCTATTTACGGACGACCGTCGATGGCCGCATCATCGCCGGTGGACTCGATGAAGAAAAAGCAGAGACCCCGCATAGCGAAACGCTCATTCAAAAACGGGCCGAGCGGTTGCGCCAAGAAGTCGAGGCTCTGTTCCCGATGTATGATTTGACAGTTGAATACGCCTGGGTGGCCCTGTTCGGTGAGTCAATCGACCAGCTACCCTTTATCGGGGAACATCCGGACCGTCCGAACCTCTACTATTTACTCGGATATGGGGGCAACGGCACGGTCTACAGCATGTTAGGTTCTAAAATTTTGAGCGAGTTGGTCCGCGGCATCGACAATCCAGATGCTCGAATCGTACGATTAGATCGGACACGTTAATCCCCTGACATCAGGGGATTTTTTTATACATACGCATTGGAGTGAGTGAAATGACAACAAAACAAAAACCAAAATGGGTGTATCGCCTGAGGCGCGGTCTTCTCTTCATCCCTGCCATCGCCTTGACCGTCTACGTCTGGCCGCATGAGCCGGCCGAAGAAACGCCAGAGGAAACCGTCACGCAAGCAGAGGCGACAGACGATGAGCAACGCTACACGATTGAAACGAGACAAGCTGTGACAGAAGACGAGGCCGTCCGCTATACGTATGACATTGTGGTCCACGGACAACCTGACGTCGAGACGCTCCAGTCCATCAGTCAGGATGTCATGGACGAGGTGACGGCGCGCGATACGTTCCAAGCCGCCCTCCTCCGTTTTTATGATCACGAAGCCTATATCGGTACCGAATCACCACTCGGCGAAGCCGTATTTGCCCCTGAAGGCGATTGGAGCCTGGCGAGTACGGTCCAACCCGGCGCCTATGAGGAGATGTCGTTCGGCTGGCAATTGAAAGAGAAAGAATGGGACACGCAACTGTCGGACAAGGAAGCGCGCGTCTGGCAAGTCTGGAATCGCGTCTACGAGGCCGAGCAATCGGACGACCCTGACTTGAAAGCGAAAGTGACCCGAACCGTTTCAACGAAATATGATCTCAATCCCGAAACGGTCCAACGTATCGTCCTGAAGCAGAGTGTCTGGGCCGCATTATAACCTGATTCATCCAAAAAGATAGTACGAATTTTCCTTTCTTTGGCTAAATATATAATTGTATACTAATTGTATACATGTAACCGTTGAACGGTCGGAGAAAGGAAGACGTTATGAAACGATGGATGCTTTTATGCCTACTTCTGGTTATGATCGGTGCCACTTTGACGCCGCGACAGGTCGACGCCGCATCAATTTCACCTTATGAGGTGAGTGCGCCTACTGGCACGACGCTTTATCAATTTGTCGGAAAGACGCTCAAGTCGAAAGGAACGTTGCGCGCGGCGAAGCGGTTCAAGGCGCTCAGTACGTCCGGTCACTACTATAAGATTCAAGACGGAAGAACCATCTACTACGTAAAAAAGCAAGCCGTCACACTAGTGGCGACGAACTTGTCGCTGACGACGTTTTCCGGTTCGACCTACTCACGGCTGACGCACGAGTATATGCGCTCGCTCACCCGGGGACAGACGCCTTACTATTACGATGAGTTGACCGCCAAGACGGCCATCGCCCGGGCCGACGCCGCCATGAAGGGGAACTGGTATATCCCGTCCCCGCCCTATCAGTTGCGTGTCCCGAACATCGATACATACCGTTTTGATGTCAGCGTCCCTGCGGTCGATTCGACGTCATTCAAGTTTCAAATCCATTATTTCACGACGTTGAACCAGTTGACGCAAGCGTATGCCGCCACCGGACGAGACGATTATCTCCGCTACGGGAAGCGAATCGTCACGAGTTGGACCAAGCAATACCCGGCCGCGAACTATACACGCTACCGCTGGCCGTATCACGACCATGGCACCGCCATCCGGACGTTCCATTTGCTCAATTTTTGGAATGAATTCCGCTCGTCCGCGGTGAACACCGATCCGGCCTTCTCGCAGCTGTTCGCCAAGACACTGTATGAACACGCGACACTGCTGGCGACGCCAAGCTTTTATAAACCGAACAACAATCACGGCATGTTCCAAGATATGGCCTTGACCGCCGTCGCGGAGACACATCGGAGCTTTTATCGTTCCTCGGCCTGGCGCTCTCTCGCGACGAACCGGCTCACCCAGCAGTTGAACCACAGCTTAAGCACGGACGGCGTCCATCTCGAGCACTCGCCGTTCTATCAAATCTATCTGTACGACACGCTCGCCCGTTTCAACGACTGGGCGGCCGCCAACCGCTTCGCCCTATCGAGCCGGATGCGTGACGTCAAAGATATGCCGAGCGCGCTGACGTATATGTTGAAACCGAACGGGACGTTGCCGATGTTTGGCGACACCCCGTCCATCACGCACCGCACGGACGCGATTCCGTATATCGATCGCTATCCGCACTTGAATTACGCGATGACACAAGGGAAATCGGGAACCCAACCGTCGACACGGGTCGGTAAGCTATCGAACCAGTACGCCTTCTTCCGTCAACATTGGGGCGGGGCTTCTGGTCCGTTCCGGGACGCGGTCCAAGTAATGATGACGGCCGGCTATCATAGCAACATCCATAAGCACGCCGACGATTTGTCGATTGACCTGTACGGCTATGGCCGCGACTTCCTCGTCGAGAGCGGACGCTACGCCTATACGAACCGTCCCGAGCGCAGCGTCGTCATGCAGGCCGCGGCCCACAACACCGTCCATGTGGCAGGTAAGAGCTTTAACTTGACGACGAACAACTTGCGGAGAAGCCAAATCACATCGGTCGGTGCCGCGTCGACGCAATGGACGGCCGCGGGAACGAGCGGGCTGCTCGGTAACGGGATGACGCACACGCGTCGTATCGCCTACGACCGCGACGGGACGGTGCTCGTATACGATGACATCACCAGCCCGACCACGACCTCGTTCGTCCAGCGATTCCATCTCGGGACCGGTTTGAATCGCGTCTCGAGCGGCAGCCGTCATGCCATGTATAAGGACAACGAGAACCGCTCGATTCATCTGTTACAACTCGAGGTCGGCACGACGCCGAAAGTCGCCGTCGGTGCGAGTTATGTGTCGTATCGGGACTACGACTGGCAACGCCGCAATCAAGTCGTGACGACAAAGCGTGGCAAGCAAGTCGAGTATTTGACGCTGATTCATATCGGCGAGAAGACAACCAAAATCACGTCCGCCACGGTCCAGACGACGTCACGCCACTATGTCGTGCGCTACAAACTGTCGGACGGCAAGACGAAAACCTTATCGATGTTACGCTAACCTCCATTTCAAAAATGGGGGTTTTTTCTTGAAGTGTTAGGGAACATTCGTAAAGTAGGCCAAAATGTGGCTTACGACGTGTGCGCATACTTAAAGGGGAGGCAACAACATGGGGAACAAGAAAGAAGAGCAGTTAAAACAACATACGATTGATAACGAGCAGCAAGCCGGGCTCACGACGAACCAAGGGCTGAAGATGGCCGAGGACGAGTTCTCGCTCAAAGCCGGACGTCGCGGACCGACATTGATCGAGGATTTCCACTTCCGCGAAAAGATGACGCACTTCGACCACGAACGGATTCCTGAACGTATCGTGCACGCACGAGGCGTCGGGGCGCATGGAGAGTTTCAGGTGTATGAGTCGCTCGCCGAGTATACGAAAGCCGACTTCTTGAACGACCCGTCGAAAGTGACGCCGGTGTTCGTCCGTTTCTCGACGGTGCAAGGTTCGCGTGGGTCTGGGGACACCGTGCGCGACGTCCGAGGGTTCGCGACCAAGTTCTATACTGATGAAGGCAACTATGACCTTGTCGGGAACAACATGCCGGTCTTCTTCATCCAAGACGCCATCAAATTCCCGGACCTCGTCCACGCCGTGAAACCGGAGCCGCACACGGAAGTACCTCAAGGCGGCAGCGCCCACGACACGTTCTGGGACTTCGTCGGACAAAACCATGAGACGGCCCATATGATCATGTGGGCGATGAGCGACCGGGGCATCCCGCGTAGCCTTCGCATGATGGAAGGGTTCGGTGTGCACACGTTCCGTCTCGTCAACAAAGAAGGCAAGGCACACTTCGTCAAGTTCCATTGGAAACCAAAACTCGGTGTTCATTCACAAGTCTGGGACGAAGCGCAGAAAGCGCTCGGTAAGAACGCTGACTTCCACCGCGTCGACTTGTACGAGGCGATTGAAAAAGGCGACTATCCGGAATGGGAGCTCGGGCTTCAAGTCATCGCCGAAGAAGACGAGTTCAAGTTCGACTTCGATATTCTCGATCCGACGAAACTTTGGCCGGAAGAAGATGTGCCCGTCAAACTTGTCGGGAAGATGATGCTCAACCGCAACGTCGACAACTTCTTCGCCGAGACCGAGCAAGTCGCGTTCCACCCTGGCCACCTCGTGCCCGGAATCGACTTCTCGAACGACCCGCTCCTTCAAGGGCGCCTGTTCTCGTATACGGATACGCAACTGTCACGTCTCGGGGGACCGAACTTCCATCAAATCCCGATCAATAAGCCGGTCTGTCCGTTCCATAACAACCAGCGCGACGGCATGCATCAGATGGCCGTCCATAAAGGGCAGACGAGCTACCATAAAAACGCGCTCAACAACAATCAACCGGAGCCCGTCCCAGCCGACCAAGGCGGATTCGAGCACTATCAAGAGAAAGTCGACGGCCATAAGATTCGGGGCCGGAGCGACAGCTTCCTCGACTTCTACTCGCAAGCGAAGATGTTTTATAACAGCATGACCGACGTCGAAAAGCAACACATTCAAGACGCCTGTAGCTTTGAGCTCGGCAAATGTGAGTCGGACATGGTCAAAGAGAACGTCGTTGATTTGTTGAATCGAATCGACCGTCACCTCGCCTCGGTCGTTGCCGACAACCTAGGTGTCGACCTCCCGGCCGAGAATAACGAAGTCGTCTCGGACAAGGCATCACCGGCGCTCAGCATGGCCAACACGATTGCGAAGCCGGACACGAAGAGCGTCGCCGTCCTCCTTGCCGGAGACGTCGATGCCGCGCAAGTGAAGGCGTGGGTGCAAGCGCTCGCCGATCATAAGGTCAATTACAGCCTCGTCGGCAAGAAATCATATACGCTCGGCGATCTTAAAGTGAAAGAGACGTACGACACGGTCGACTCGAGCCTGTTCGATGCGGCTTTCCTCGTCAGCACCGCGACCTCGGTCGAAGACGACGTGCTCGAGTTCATCGAGAACACGTATAAACACTTCAAACCGCTCGCGTTGCATCTTCATCATGATGAAGTGCTCGACCGTTGCCGCGTGAAGACGGACCAACCTGGCGTCTACACGTTCAAACAACATAGTCTCGATGGCTTCGATACGTTTATCGACGGCATCGCAAAGGGCCGGTTCTGGGACCGCCAATAAATGCTTGACGTAACCGATTCGCTTCAGCGAATCGGTTTTTTGATTAGAATGCGTCTGTTCGGACAAACCCCTCTTCGTTTGTTATACTGCTTTAGTTATGTTTATTAACTATTTATAATCAAATGAAACAGGAGGCGGGTGGCAGATGCATTTAACCGCACAAAAACTATGGACGAAAGACTTCCTCATCATCTCTCTCGTCAACTTCTTCTTAACGCTCATCTTTTTCTTATTGATGGTGACGATTGGTGTCCACGCCGTCTCGGCATATGGGGCTTCGACGAGCGAGGCTGGCCTTGTCACCGGCATCTTCATTATCGGGACCCTCGTCGGGCGACTCTTTATCGGGCGCTTGATCGATTCGATTGGACGTCGCAAGACGCTCCTAATCGGCCTCACGTTCTTCACCGCTACGATTTTGCTCTATTTCCTCGACTTTGGCATCGGCTTCTTACTGTTCACCCGCTTTGTCCACGGTCTCGGGATGGGACTGTCGAGCACGGCGACGGGAACGATTGTCGCCCAAGTCATTCCCGGCTCCCGAAAAGGTGAAGGCATCGGCTATTACAGCATGAGTTCGACGCTCGCCACCGCCATCGGACCGTTCGTCGGTTTGATGATGAGCCAATACACGAGTTTCTCGGTCATCTTTCTCACCTGTCTCATCGTCGGTCTCATCAGTCTCGGGAGCGCCTTGTTCGTGAAGGTGCCTGAAGCTGAGAATCCGCAAGTCATCCGAGGGTTTTCGCTCGGTGCATTTGTCGAACCGAAGGCGTTACCGATCGCGCTGATCATCGGCGTCGCCGCCCTCAGCTACTCGAGCGTGCTATCCTATATTAATTTCTATGCGAGCGAGCTCGACCTTGTCGAAGCCGCGAGTATCTTCTTCCTCGTCTATTCGATTGCCGTCCTCATCTCGCGCCCGATCACGGGTCGTCTGATGGATGCACGCGGCGCCAATGTCGTCATGTATCCGGCTATCGTCCTGTTCGCCATCGGCATGCTCGTCTTGAGTCAAGCGAACAACGCCGTCATGCTGTTACTCGCTGGGGCATTGATCGGACTCGGCTTCGGCAACATCCAGTCCGGCACGCAGGCGATCGCCGTCAAGGCTGCGGACCCCCATCGGATGGGCATGGCCACGTCGACGTTCTTTATCGCGCTCGACGCAGGCCTTGGATTCGGCCCTTACTTGATCGGATTGCTCATTCCGTTGACCGGTTTCTCAACGCTGTATCTGTTGCTTTCCGGTGTGGCCTGCTTCACCGTGCTCCTCTACTACTTGATGAACGGCCGCCGCGAGCGGACCGAAATGAAACGAGCAGCCTGACAGGACTTTTCACAGTCCTGTCTTTTTGGAATGTTCACACATTTTGTCTCAACTTGCGGTAATATGAAAATGACGCGCCGAAAAGTTTTTGATTGAAATGAGGGACATGATGCACGCCGACCAGACCATTCAACACTATTCCTCCGTCCTGCTCCGTACGTTCGACAAAATTTCAGATTTTGTCTTCTTCATGGAAGTGGACGGTTCAACTTATCGCTACTTATTTGTAAATGAACCGGGACGACAGGCGATTGGCTGGACAGATGCCGATATCGGGAAACGTGTCGAGGACATGGTTCCGCCCGAGACGGCCACTCTCGTCACACGCCATTATGACCAGGCCGTCCGCGAACGAAAAAGTCTCGTCTTCGAGGACTATCGCTTGGCCGAACCGTCTTATACGACATCGTCCGTCTCACACGAGATTCGCTTGCCGGTTCATTACTATGAATCCGAGGTGACGCCGGTCTTCGATGAGTCGGGTGCCTGCACGCACGTCATCTCGGTTGTCCGAGAAGTGACGGACCGGAAACGTCGTGAACTCGAGCTGTCTATCTTGAAAGACCAACACGAATCGCTCCAACGCTATTCACCTCACGGCATCTTCGTTCTTGACGACGCATTACGTGTCCAATCGGTCAATCCTGCCGTCACGCAAATCACTGGCTACGAGGAAGCCGACTTGTTGGGGCAGTCTTTTCTGTCATGGCTACCCGAGTCGGAACGGGACCTTGTCGATGAGGGCCTCCGCTTCGCCTTGTCCGGAACGCCGCATAAATACGGCATGACCGCACCTCAAAAGACGGGCGACTGGCTTGATTTGGCCATCTTGAACATCCCGATCGAGGTCGGGGGACACATCACGGGACTGTTCGCCATCATTATCGACCATACGCCGGAGAAGAATGCCGAACGGGCGACCCAGGAGAGCGAACGTCGTTATCGCCAATTGATTGAAACGATTCCTGAAGGCATTATTGTCCATAAAGACGGTGTGATTCTATATGCCAACGCCTTGGCGCTAGAAACGATTGGCGAGAGGTATATCGAGAATGAATCGATTTTCACGTTCGTCGCCACGGAATATCATGAGACGACCAAGGCACGCCTTCATGCGTTGCGCCAAGGCGATCCGGTCCAAGACACCGAGGTCGTGCTCGTCACCCCGGCTGGACGAAAGCTGCATATGGATATCGGCAGCCTGTTAATCAATTATGAAGGAACGACTGCCGTCATGACCTTGTTGCGCGACGTGACTGAGAAGCGTGAGATGGAGCGGGCCCTGCATCAGAGCGAGACGCAATATCGTCTCATCACGGAGAACATGAGCGACCTCGTCTGTATTCTCGAGCGTGACGGACAAGTTCGCTACGCCTCGCCATCCCATCAAACCGTGCTCGGATATGCCCCTTCTTTCTATGAGGGCAAGAACACGCTCGACTTCATCCATCCGAACGACGTCGAACCGGTTAGACAACAACTTCGGATGATGACGGCGACGAGCGAGCCACTCACGCTCGAATTCCGACATCTGCATCAAGATGGCCGTTGGATTTGGCTCGAGACGAAGATTCAAGCGATTTATGACGACAGCGGGCAACTACTTCATTATTTGACCGTCACGCGTGAAATCATGAAACGAAAAGTGCTCGAGAAGCAGCTTAAGCATTTGGCTTATCATGATACGTTGACCGACTTGCCGAATCGGCGCTACTTCCTTACCTATTTAGAAGAGACGTTAGCACGGTTCACAGAAGAAGACGAGGCACTCGCCATCTTGTCGCTCGACATCGATCGGTTCAAACAAATCAATGATACGCTCGGTCACGACATCGGTGACGAGTTGCTGCGCCAATTCTCCGCTCGTTTGACCGACGTGTTGCGCAACCAAGATGTGATCGCCCGCTTCGGCGGTGACGAATTCTCAGTGCTCATCCGCTACACAGAAGCAGACGCACCAAAACGGGTGGCCGAAAAACTGATCACCGCCCTACAACACCCATGGCAACTAGAAAACCATTCGTTCGTCACGACTTCAAGCATCGGTGTGGCCCCGTACCGTGCTGGCATGTCGACGAAATTGTTGCTTAAACAGGCAGACTTGGCCCTTTATCAGGCGAAAGCCAACGGGCGCAATCAATACGTTGTGTATGAAGACCGCTCTTAAAGCGGTCTTTTTTCACGTGAAACATTTTAAATTATCATCTAAACACGAACATTAAATACAATTAAACGAAAATCATAAAGAATTTTTACCTTCTATCACCATATTCCTTTGACATATATCTCGATTTAAGTTACATTACCGAATGGGCGAAGTATTTACCAATCAACAAATCAAATTGTTCGTAAATAGGGGTGTGACAACATGGATAAAGTATTTGATTATGAAGATATTCAATTAATTCCCGCAAAATGTGTCGTTGATAGCAGATCTGAATGTGATGCGAGCGTGACGCTCGGAGGCTTCACGTTCCGACTGCCGGTCGTTCCAGCCAACATGCAAACGATCATCGATGAGAAAGTGGCGTTATCACTCGCCGAGAACGGCTATTTCTATATCATGCATCGCTTTAACCCGGAGACGCGACTTCAGTTCATTGAAGATATGCATGGACGCGGTTTGTATGCATCGATCAGTGTCGGTGTGAAAGAGGACGAATATCGCTTCGTCGAGATGCTCGCGGAAGCCGGACATACGCCGGAATTCATCACAATCGATATCGCCCACGGCCACTCGAATGCGGTCATCCGGATGATTCAACATATCAAACACCATCTTCCAGGTTCGTTCGTGATCGCCGGGAATGTCGGGACACCAGAAGCGGTCCAAGAACTCGAACATGCCGGGGCGGATGCGACGAAGGTCGGCATCGGGCCAGGTAAAGTCTGTATCACGAAAATCAAGACGGGCTTCGGCACGGGCGGGTGGCAACTCGCCGCGCTCCGTTGGTGTGCCAAGGCGGCGACAAAGCCGATTATCGCGGATGGGGGCATCCGGACACATGGAGACATCGCCAAATCGATTCGCTTCGGGGCATCGATGGTCATGATCGGTTCGCTGTTCGCCGGACACGACGAGTCTCCGGGTGAGGCGTTCGAACAAGACGGAAAATTGCTCAAAGAATACTTCGGGTCGGCTTCTGAATTCCAAAAAGGGGAACGGAAAAACGTCGAAGGCAAGAAAGTGTTCGTCGAGCATAAAGGGGCGCTCCAAGACACGTTGACCGAGATGGAACAAGACCTCCAATCGGCCATCTCTTACTCGGGTGGGGACAATCTCGATGCATTGCGCACCGTCGATTACGTCATGGTGAAAAATTCAATCTTTAACGGGGATAAAGTATATTGAAAAAAGGCGACTCACGCGAGTCGCCTTTTTTCAATCAGCTGTCAGTTGCTTCGTCATCATATAGTAGTCCGATCCCGGCGGATAATCATGGAGCACGCCGGCGACTTGATAGCCGAAGCGCTCATAAAACGTCTTCGCTTGAAAGGAGAACGTCGTCAACTTGACGCGCGTCGCCCCGAGTTCACTGGCCAACCGTTCCCCTTCCTTGAGCAGACGGCTCCCTAGGCCAGCTCCCGCATGTTCTGACGCGACCCAGAGTCGGTCCAAGTCGAACCAGCCCCAATAGACGCTCCCGAACAACCCCGCGATCACGTCCCCGTCCTGTTCCACTTTCAACTGAACGACCGGGACGTCGGCGTTGCGAATTTTGCGATGGTGTACCGAATGAGCGTCATTGAATGTTCGCAATCGACTGGTCAAAAATTGTTGAAACGCTTCGTCCTCATCGTGAATTCGTTTGATGTCCATCACGCTTCCTCGCTCGAACCGTTCACGAAGAACGAGATCAACTCTTGTGTTTCTTCGTCGACGGTTCGACCTGTCAGACGTTCGTATTGAGCGGTTATCGCTTCTTTATTTCCTGGGAAATTAGTGGTGATTCGGGCCAAATGGCGTAAAACGTCTCGGTCTTTCTCATATTCGGGACGGGTCACGACTTGGCCATGCGACCAGACGTACGCCTCGGCCTCAAACTGATCGAGTAGTTCTAAGAGACGCAATGTCCGTGCCGGGGTCATCCTCCAAGACGGCGCGTACAAGTTCGCATAGAGGGCATCCCCTAAAAACAGCACCTTTTCCTCTGGCACATAAGCGACGACCGCATCAGCAGCGTGATCTCCACCAACGTGCTTCAGAATGACGTGTACCCCGCCGAGGTCGAGGGTGAGCGTATCATCGAACGTCAGCGTCGGTAAGACGACGCGCATCGACCGCTCCGCACCATATTCGAGTTTGATCGCTTCCGCACAAAACGCAATCTCTCGTCCGTCTTCGACCCGGTCGGCTAAGGAAGCATCGTCCCACGCATAGGGCAGCAACCGTTCCATCCCGGCTTTTGTCGCCGTGCTTGCGATGGAGACGGTGTCAGTCAGCGCCGACAATCCAAAGATATGATCCCAATGCCAATGCGTCAACGTGACGATTGACGGTCGTTTGATGCCCCGCTCGGTCAAGGCGTCTAGAAATAAATTCGTGTGCGCCTCAGAGTTCCCCGCATCAATCATGAGCGTATGGATGTCGCCGACGACAGCCCCTAAAATGGGACGATCGGTCTCCGCGACCGGGTCCATATACCAAAATCGGTCCGAATGCTGTTTAAGTGACTGCATGATTGGCCCCCTCCTTCATCTGTAATACTTTAAATGCCTCCGTATCAATTTTCTTGATGTGAGTCGTACACGTAATAGCCATCTCCCCCGCATTTTTTGGCGACATACATCGCCGCATCCGAGTGATGGATCATCGCATCGAGCGAAGCGTGGTCTTGTGAGCAAGCGACGCCGATACTGGCCGACAACCGCAAGGATAAGCCATCTCCGACGTTCATTTCCTGGGAAATGAGATGGTTTAACTCCTCAAATCGGTCTGCCTCGACTATTTCTCGCTCCGTATCGATGACGATTAAAAACTCGTCGCCCGCGAAGCGATACGCCTTCCCGTCATACGTTTGACTGAATGAGCGAATCCGTCGTGCCGTCTCGATGAGCACTTCATCCCCGATCAGATGACCGTAGGAATCGTTTACTTGTTTAAAATCATCCAAATCGATGAACAACAGCACGACCGACTGCTTCCGATTCATCTTTTGTCTCATGTCGGTCATGAACGAGTGCCGGTTCGCCAGTTTCGTCAAACTGTCTTGGGTGATGAGTTCGATGACTTCCTGATGCTTACGTTCGCGCCGAATCTCGTTCTCCATCCACCGGGTCACGAGCAATATCGTATCCGTCATCTCGTTGATCGTCGCTGCGTCGACTATGTCGTTCAAGCTACCCTGTTCGGCCAAGAACACGACCCAACCGAACGTCTTGCCATCATTGGACAACGGCAGACTGATCATCGAGCTAAACTCGATTCCATCGATCACAAGTTCGGCACGACCTAATTTTTGGTGCCCGATTGTCGTCAAAGCATGAAGTTGTTGCAGGGCATCACTCGTCCAGTCGAGCTTGCCTTCCCCGTCCTCGGATAAGACGCGATGTTTCGACTCCGTCGAGAAGACGACGGCATGGGAATAGCCGATCCAGCCGCGGAGCACCGTCTGAATCCGTTTTAGTTTATTGCCGAACGGTTCATGAAGTGCCGTCACCTCATAAAGTGACTCGAGCGTCTGTTGACGTTGTGCCTGGGCCCGTGCCTGTTCCGTCAATTCGATTTCAGCCATGACCCAACGCGCGAAATCTTCAAGCGACTGCAACGCTGCCTCGTCAAACGTGCGAGCTCGTTCGTCCGTTACACAAAGCGTACCGATGACATGTCCGCTTCGCGTCGTGAGCGGAACACCGGCATAAAAACCGAGGTTTTCAAGCAACGGATTGTTTGTCCCGGCCTCAGACGTCTGCACATCCTCGATGACAACCGACGATTGGCCAGTCACGACCCGATCACACAGTGTCCATTCCCGGTCCACGTGTGGGCTCTCAAGCAAGGGACCCGCGCAGGACTTGAACCATTGTTGGTCTGTCGTCAAAATCGAGATGAGCGCGACCGGCATGTTCAGCGTGCGCGCGACAAGTCGCGTAATCCGATCATAGCGCTCCTCTCGCGGAGTGTTTAAAATCTCAAGGCGCAGAATCGTCTTCAATCGCTCGGCTTCTTGCTCATCAAGTACCGTCGACGGAGAAGTCGTGGCCAACTCGAGTTGCCGTAGCGCCGCATGTTGATAGACGAGCGCATCGAGCGCCTGTTGGAGATCATTCAGCGGGAGCGGACGACTGAAGAAATACCCCTGAATCTCATCACAACCGAGCTGTTCCATCACCCGATACTGTGCTTCTGTCTCGACCCCCTCGGCCGTGACCTCTAAATTCAATTTTTTAGCGAGTGAGACAATCAATTTGACGATTTCATACTCTTTCAGGCCGTTGTCTTTATCTAATTGACTGATGAATGAGCGGTCGATTTTAATGCCGTCGATTTCAAACATCTTCAAGTAATTGAGGGAAGAGTAGCTGACGCCGAAGTCGTCAATCAACACGCGAAAGCCTTTCGTTTTCAAATAGTCGACCGTCTGAATGCCAAGGAGCGGTTCTTGCATGAGCGTATGTTCCGTGATCTCAAACTCGAACTGTTCTGGTCTCAACCCGTATGTCGCGAGCACCTGTAATAACTGTTTGATATAGTCTTGCCGAAACAACACCGGGGATACATTGACCGCGACACGTCGCCCTGCAAACAGGTCCGGTTGCTCGATCATGTCACGACAGACACGGTCGAAAACGAACCCGGTAATGTCTTCAATCAAGAGCGACGTTTCGGCAATCTTAATAAACGTTTCCGGTGAGACGTTACCGAGCGCCGCACTATGCCACCGCACGAGCGCCTCAAAATGAACCATCCCGTCCTGACAGCCAACTTTCGGTTGATAGACGACGCTCAGTTCATCTGCTTTCAGTCCCTTGATGAGTTCCATCTCAATCGTCATCTCATCGATATAATGTTGGACGTAATCGTCCTTTTCGTACACTTTGATGATTTGCTTGCCCGCTTGTCTCGCTTCGAGGAGCGCCGTTGACGCATTCATGATGACCCGGTCGGCGTCCTCGCTCCCCGCGCTGATTCCGAGACAACCGGATAAAGCGAACTCGGTCTCGGCCACTTGGTACGTGTACGCTGCAATGGCCGCAAGCAATCGTTCGCCATGTATCGTCGCCGTCTCGATTGAGGTGTAGGGCAGCACAGCGATAAAATCTTCCCCGTCTACGCGTCCGATAATCGATCCTTTCGGCAACAGGTCCGATAAGTGCCGCGTCATCTCTTTAATCAGGCGATGGGACTGTTCCACACCTTGAAGGGATAAGATGATTTTAAAGCGATTGATGTGCAAGCGCATAACACTCGTCGCTTCCGCTCCTTCTTGTTTCGTGAACAGCTTCTCGAGCTCGAGCTTCACTTTCATCAAGTTTGGCATCCCGGTCAAATAATCGATGTTCTCGATGCTACTCAATAGCTTCATTTCTGCCTCTTCCGACAAATCGGTCGTCAGCCCTAATACATAGCGCACGTTACCCGCCTCATCTTCGAGCGGCATGAGAACGGAGGAAGCAAAACGGGCCGTATTGGTCTCGATATTCATTTGTGACATGAAATAGACCGGTGCGCGCGTCGCGACGACTTCGTCATAATGCACGATTAACTCGTTGGCGACATCGTCCGCATACATATCATGTAAATACAAGCCACTCACATCGTCCGGGAGCGAGGACGCCAGTTTCCCCTGTTCACTGACGCGTGCGTACCGATATCCCTCAGGCGTCACTTCCATCAAAAACACCATCCGGTATAATTGAACGAATACGTCAAACAAATAGTGCGGATCGATCTTCATCTGCTGCATACTGTACCTCCAGGCAATCTCCGTTTCTTCTAGTTTAGTGGTTTTAGCCGGTCTTGTTCACGAAACCGTTTAAAAAAAGGGGAAGACGTTTTTAACGAGCGGGTAATAATCGGGTATAGATAAGTAAAAGTCGCAAAAATGAGGTGAACCATCATGCTCAGTCGAAACGTCTATCCACAGACACGGCCCGGAAAATGGTCGGTCCTCTTGTTGCTTGCGGTGTTCGTGCTCTTACTCGTGTCTGCTCTCATCGTCCAATCCGCTCAACCGTTCAACTTCGACACGTTATTCGACAACACGTGGGCGGCTATCGTATCGATGTTGGCCATCGCCGCCACACTCGGTGCGTTCGTCGTGGGGGTGTATACGATCTTACGCAATCACGAACGTTCGGTCGCCGTTTTCTTTACCTTCTCGCTTGGCGGGCTTGTCGCTTTGTTCGTGCTCATGCAACTGTTCCTCTAATCAAAAACTGCACCGGTCCCCGTTAGGACCGGTGCAGTGTTCGTCATAGAAGTTCTTTGGCGAGCAACCGATAGACGTTCAAGCGGCTCTCTTGTGTATGCTGGATGCTGCAAATCATCGCCTCATCAAATCCATAATGGGCTGATTCTTCCTGCAGTTGCGTCGCAATCTGCTTCGGTGTCCCGACGAGATGGATTTTTCGGTTGTTGGCGATTTGAATCTTGTCGATTTCGGTGAGCGGATAGTCGTGTGCTGCCTCCGGACTCATCAATTGGCGGAGCTGGCCTTTCATCAAGAACAGGCGCGATAGATCGGATGGACGTGCCAAATACTCGGCCTCTTCTTCCGTCTCGGCCGTCGTGACGAGATACGTGACGCTGATGTCCGGCTTCTCCATGAAAGCGGACGGGGTGAAGTGCTGACGATACGCGTCAAGCGCCGCGACACTCAGTTCCCCATTGAAGAATTGAGCGAAGGAATAGCCGAGCCCCATCCGTCCTGCTTGGATGGCGCTGTTCCCGCTCGACCCGAGGAGCCATGCCTCAGGGAGCTTCACCCCCGTCGGCGCTGCCGGCGTATTCTTATACCATCGTTCTTCCGGCGCCTCATCGTTGATGAGTTGGAGTGTCGTCCCGAGTTTTTCATACAGGCCGTCCATCATCGGTTTTTGCCCTTGCGACATCGCGTAAATGGCGTTGGCGTCTCCACCCGGTGCCCGCCCGACTCCAAAGTCGATGCGGCCCGGTGCGAGCGCACTGAGCGTCTTGAATACTTCGGCCATTTTGAGCGGTGAATAGTGCATCATCATGATGCCACCTGACCCAAGACGAATTCGTTCTGTCTTGGCCGCAATATAAGCCGCGACGACTTCCGGTGCCGAGCTAGCGAACGACATGCCGCCGTGATGTTCGGCCATCCACATCCGGTAATAGCCGAGCTCTTCTGCCAATTGGGCCAGTTCGACCGCACTTTGTAACGCATGTTCTGACGTATGTCCGGATGTCACCGGCGCTTGATCCAATACACTTAATCTCATCTGTATCGCTCCGTTCCTAAAGTATATATGGTGAATATCTCGATTTTGTAAGACTCGCCGTCATCATACTAAAGTGAGCCGGAGAATACGAATAGTTCGCTCTTGAGAACGCTTTCTTTTTTCAGAAAATTACAACGGGTTGTTGCCTGCTGGATGTTCACTTCTCTATAATGAACGAGAAGAAGCTATTCCTTCATAGCAATTCACGTAACGCACGATGGGGACGTGCCAGTGAAGCGCACACTACACTTTCGGGGAAAAGGGGTAAATTGAATGAATCACACACCAAACCGGTCCGGTCATGACGGGCCCAGATTCACATCAGCAGATTACATGAAATTCATCATTCCATCGTTAATCGGGATTCTATTCTTCATCGTCCCAATCCCGTCTGGTGACGGGTTCACCATTCCCGTTGCCTTTTTATCGAACTGGCTGATTGATTTGATTGGCGACTTCGTACCGACGATTGCCGTCATCATGATGGGAATCTCGGTCGTCGGTTCACTCATCACGTACGCGGTCAAACCGGCGTTCATTTTAGAGCGTCCACACATGAACACGTTATTCAACGTCACACCGTTCTGGTTTGTAATGCGCGTCATCGGTTTCATCGCCGGCGTCATGACATTACTCGTCATCGGTCCCGAGGCGATCACGTCCGAGTTCACGGGTGGGTTGTTGTTATATGACTTAATCCCGATTTTGTTCGCGACGTTCCTGTTCGCCGGGATGTTATTGCCACTCCTGTTGAACTTCGGATTGCTCGAGTTCGTCGGCACGATGCTCATCAAAGTGATGCGCCCGCTGTTCCGTCTACCGGGTCGGGCCTCGCTTGACGCGCTCGCGTCTTGGGTCGGGGACGCCACAATCGGAATTTTATTGACGACAAGACAATATGAAGAAGGCTACTACACGAAACGGGAAGCCTCGATTATCGCCACGACGTTCTCTGTCGTCTCGATCACGTTCACAATCGTCATCTTGTCGTACATGAAACTCGACGCCTACTTCCCGCATTATTACGGAACTATTATCTTGTCTGGTATCGTCGCCGCGCTCATCATGCCGCGCATCTATCCGTTGTCCCGTAAGCCCGACACGGCATATGAAAAAACGGAATTGAAATCGGAAGAACCGGTGCCGGCGAATGTCCCAATGCGCGTCTGGGCACTACGTCAAGCGTTGCTCAAATCAAAATCGAGTAAAGGCGCCGGCGCCACGTTCAAAGACGGGTTCCAAAACGTGCTCGACATGTGGCTCGGCATTTTGCCGGTCGTCATGGCCGTCGGAACGATTGCGCTCGTCATCGCCGAGCACACGTCATTGTTCACGATTCTCGGCAAACCGTTCGAACCGATTCTCATGCTGTTGCAAGTGCCAGAAGCAGAGGCCGCGGCCCAAACGATGGTCGTCGGGTTCGCCGATATGTTCTTACCAGCCGTGCTCGGCAGCGGCATCGAGAGCGAGTTGACGCGATTCGTCATCGCCTGTGTGTCCGTCACCCAGCTCATCTTCATGTCTGAGGTCGGTGGATTGTTGCTCGGCTCAAAATTGCCAATCTCGTTCTTCGATCTCGTCCTCATCTTCTTGTTGCGGACGATCATCACGTTACCGATTATCGTCGGGATCGCCCATCTCATCTTTTGACGACGACACGCCCGTTCTCTCATTCCAGAGGACGGGCGTTGTTTGTATAATAAAGAAAAAGGGAGGTGCGTCATGGACGAACATTATGCCGGACAGCTCGAAGTAGCGAAGAAAGGCTATGCTGGAATCATCGACCCTAAGGCCTACGTGAACGACCGCTATCACGGCCATTGGACGGTCAAAAGCGAGAAGCGCATCAGCGGGGTTCCAGTGTTGCTTCAAAAAGCGTTCAGCGGGGGCAAGAACAATTGTACGCTCACCTCGATGACGGCCATTTTCCGCTATTACCATGACCTTGGCTATGAGCGCATCCCAGAGGACGTAATCGAGATTCAACGAGACGCGCGTGAGATTGCGCTCGCCCATCAGTTCAAAGACGAGAAAGGCACACCGCCGACTCGAATCAGTACGATCGTCACGAAACTATGGGCCCATTACGGCTACAAAGGGCACAGCAGCTCACGTTATCTATGGAAATGGTCGACATTCGAGCGTGAACTCGCGGCCGACCGCCCCTTCATCTTGAATATGGCGAACGGATTTTATAAAAATCACTCCGTGACCGGAATCGGGTACATCATCTTCCACAAGCCCGGCTTTCCAGACGTCATCTTGCTCGAGGTGCTCGATAACCGCTCCCGCGACATCCGCTATATCGATTTCAACGAGTTCAACTTTTGGGGCAGTATCACACGCGTCCAGCCGCCAAAGCTTGACGTTCAGCCAAAATAACGACGAGCGCTCGCTTCGATGGCCGCCCCGATTTGCATCAGATGCTCCCGTTTCGCATACGAGCCATGGTGAAGCCCGAACGCGTCTCGACCGTTCCCGAGACCGACGAACACTTCAGACGGTTTGAAATGTAACCCGATTATCGGGATACCGAGCGTCATGTGATAACCGAGTTCGAACCGGGCACTCGGATACGCGTCGAGCCGTTCACTGTGCGTGAACCCAGTAAATGCCGCACAGTTATCCCGCCCCAGGACGATCAAACGGGACGGGGTCACATAACGAATCGTCCGTTCGAGCAAATCGAGCGATGTCGGGTGCTCCATCCACTGGCGTCCCGTCTGCAATTGGCCCATCTGACGCGACGTCGCATATTTGAAGAAGTCGATATGGAGTGCCGACCCATCGTAGAATGAGCGTCCCATGCCCTCAAGCAGAGCCTCGAGCTTCGCCCCGCCCGGTTTGCCGAACCAACTCGTCGTCGCCCGTCCGCCCTCAAAGTAAGTCGCAGCATAGTCAAGCGTCGCTTCGAGCGCACTTTCATCTTGTAAGTAGGTATCGAGTGATTCGTCACGCCAATAGAACTTTTGCGATTCCCCACTTCTGACGGTGCCGTCCCGTTCGTAAAATTCGCCGCGCGACGGGTTCGTCCCGACGGTGAGCCACTGTTGCTCCGTCGGGCGCCCATACCATAAGACCGGCGAGGCGCCATCAATCAGTTCCGCCTGAAACGACGACGTCATGAGCGCTTGTTGAAATCGAATTGCGTCTTGCAATAGCACACATGCCTGATCCATCGTGCCACATCCTCTCTACTCGGTCGTTTCCCGCTTTCAGGCACATGTAAAATAAGTTATAGTGAGAGGACGAAGCCAAAAAAAGGACGTGGATCTATGCGTATCAACAAATTCATCAGTGAATCCGGCAAGGCGTCCCGCCGCCAAGCCGACCGTCTCGTCGAAGAAGGACGGGTCACCATCAACGGGAAGAAAGCGAAAATCGGCGACCAAGTGAACCCAGGAGACGAAGTGCTCGTCAACGGTTCGGCCGCCCGCGTCGCACGAAACAACGTCTATATCGCCGTCCATAAACCGGTCGGGATCACGAGCACGACCGAGAAGAAAGTCAAGGGCAACTTGGTCGACCTCGTCAACCACCCGCTACGCATCTTCAATATCGGCCGTCTCGATAAAGACTCGGAAGGGCTCATCTTGATGACGAACGACGGTGATATCGTCAACGAAATCCTTCGCGCCGAGGGCGAGCACGAGAAAGAATACATCGTCTCGGTCGATAAGCCAATTACCCCGGAGTTCGTCGAACAGATGGAAGCCGGCGTCAAAATCCTCGGCCAGAAGACGTTGCCGTGTAAAGTCCACCAACTGTCGAAGTTCGATTTCAACATCACGCTGACGCAAGGACTCAACCGCCAAATCCGTCGCATGTGTGAAGCGCTCGGCTACGAGGTGTACCGTCTTCAGCGCGTACGTGTCATGAACATCACGCTCGGCAAGCTCCCGCCCGGACAATGGCGCGACCTGTCGAAGAAAGAGCGCGAGCAGTTGTTCCGCGAATTGAATTACGAACCGAAAGAATGGTATTAAAACAAGCCCAGACGCTTTTGTCTGGGCTTGTCATCGTTCATAGAGCGATGCGACATGGTCGGTCTCTCGTCGGATAAAGCATTTGAGTTGGGCGCATAAGTCATCGAGTTGCCCCATCGTCGTCTTGAACTTGAAGGTCGCATGGAAGTGGTCGAACGGATCGTGTTGCCACTCGTCATGGATGAAGACGTCGACTTGAATCGTGCCTGTCCGATCAATCATCGTGAACGTGAGGCTGATTTTATGGTCATCCGCATCAGGGTCCAACAACTGCCAAATCACGGGTTCCTTGCCCCAGGTGTTGTTGAATCCAGCAATCGAGTCAATCAGTTCTTGCAGTGTCTCATCCTGCATATATACATCTTGATTGCTCGAACAGACAGATGCATGGAGCTGAAGCCTAATCTGATAGAACAGCTCCGTCTCGTCCATCCAAATCCGTTCCATCTCGAATTGAGTTTTCATTTTCTATACCCGCTTTCTCGTTTTGACCTAGCCACTTATTCCGGACGAAGCGATTCGACCAGGTCGGTTTCGCGCGCCAAGAAAACAGACAGTTGTCGCTGCAAATCATCCATCTGCCCCATCGTCGTCTCAAACGAGAACGTCACCTGCATGTCCCCGCCATCGCCTTTCATTTGCTCGACCACGGCGTTGACTCGAACGGTCCCTCGCCCATTCGCCAGTTCGAACGTCAAGGAGACATGAACGAGCGGGACATCGAGTGTCCACGTCTGGGGCGACTTCCCATTTCGTGCATTGAACGCGGATAAGGTGGAGATCAGCGTGTCGATGTCGGATGCGGGTACATACTCGTCCACCGTGACCTCGCACCATTTCCCTTTCAGGGTCAATACGACTTCCATTTCCAAACCGTCTTCCCACATCCGTTTCATGTTGAACTGTTCCACTGTTCCCATCCCTCGCTCTCTCATTTCGACTATATCATGTCGTTTCCACGAAATCCGCCAACTTTTCGTCAAAACGGGAATAGTTCTATGCAGATGATTTCGCAACGAAAAGAGGTGAATCGTCATGAATGGCGCCTTGTTCCCTCGTACCTCGGTCGGCAAGTGGTCGATCATCCTCATCGGCTTGTTCCTAGCCATGTACGTGCCGTTCCTCCTGCTCGATAACTTCGATACGACCTTCCACTCGGCGCTTTGGAGCGACAACGCCGCGAACATGCTCCGGCTCAGCTATATGACCACGTTCTCCGTCCTCGGGCTCGGAGCGTTCGTGACCGGATGGTGGGCCATCTTGAAACAAAAAGAGTACGCCGTGCTCGTCTTCTTCGCTGCCGCGCTCGGTTCCGGACTATTCGTTTTATTGGTCATGGAGCTCCTCGGCATCCTCGAGTAGAAAACAAAACAAGGAGTTCGCCGCGGCGAACTCCTTGTTGCTTGCGCACTTATTTGACGATGACTTGCTTCATCTGGCTGGCGCGGCCTTTCGCATCTTCAATATGAACCGAGAGACGCTCTCCTTTTTTGAGCGTGCGTGTCTTCGTGACGAACGATCCTGTGAGTCCAGTCGTCCCTTTCCCGATGACGCGGCGCTTCGCATCACGCACGATGACCGTCATTCCAGCATCGGCGCGACCCGTCACTTGCTTCGCGTTCGCACGCGGCGTCGTGACGACCGGCTGTTTCGGACGAGCTCCTTTCGTGACAAGGAGACGTTCGCTCGAAACGAGCTTGCCGTTGCGATAGACGACACGGAGTGTCGTGCCTGCTTTTTGTGCCCCGACGTTCAAGGCGACACGAGCCTGTTTCGATGTTCCTGTCGCAAGACGTTTCTCGCCGTTATAGACCGTCACGTTCGTCCCGCTCTGCACACTCGCGGAAAACACAGTCGAATTGTCACGGACGATCCCTGGCTTGGCGTAGAGACGTAGCATCGAAGCCGCATAATGCACGTTCACTTTGCCGTATCCGCTGATGTAATCGTAGTTGAACGGAAGCTCTTCTTCAGACTCATCCATGAAATAGCTGAGTCCATCTTCGTAGCTCATTCCGCCAGTCGCGTCGCCACCTGAGAACGCGACCGGTTGCGCTGTACGATGGAGCAATTGACGTACTTCTTCCACTTTGAGTGTCGGACGTGTCGATAACAACAAACCAACGACGGCCGAGACGTGCGGTGTCGCCATGCTCGTTCCGTCCATATAGACGACGTTACCGTTTGGCACGAGGCTCGCGACTTTCGTTCCCGGTGCCACGACGTCGACGCCGTATCCGTGGTTCGAGTAATCCGAGACGATGCCGAACGTGTTCGTCGCACCGACCGAGATCGTGTATTTCGATGAAGCTGGGTATGACACACTTGAATCGCCATCGTTCCCGGTTGCCGCCACGACGACAACACCGCGGTCATACGCGTACTTCAACATGTAACCGATTGTCCGGCTCTCGCTTCCGCCTAGGCTCATGTTGATGACTTTTGCTCCCGCATCGACAGCATACTTGATGCCGAGCGCGATTTGTTCTGTGTCTCCAGAACCGCTCGCATCGAGCACTTTGACCGGGAGAATCGAAACGGCCGGCATCATACCGCGCATCGATGTCCCGTTGTTTTGAATCGCACCGATGACGCCGGCGACATGTGTCCCGTGGCCGTGGTCATCGATGGCACTGCCTTCCCCGTTCGGGTCGACAAAGTTCTTCTCGTTGGCAATATCGACGCGTCCTTTGAAGTCAAGGAGGCGATAATCGACACCCGTATCAAGCACGGCCACTTTGACCGATCGTGCCGGCAAGTTGAGTGCCTCGTAAGCGTCAATGCCGATTCCAGCATCTTGGAACGGCGCCAATACCGATTTTGAATTGAGTGACCATTGATAGTCGTAACTCGTGTCGGCCATGAACGCTTGATACGTCTGGACCGGCTCGATGAATTCGACGTTCGCGTCACGCTCGAGCGTCGACTTGGCCGTCGCTTGCGTTTTCGTGTTCGCCGCTTCGATGTCGACGACCGCGAAGTGGTCACCCGGGCGACCGAGATCGACTTTCTCCGCTGAGACGTTCGACAATGCGTTCATCTTGCCGAGCGACTTGCTCGGTGACGACTTGTATTTGACGATATAACGCGGCGCGTCATCGACTTCAATCGATACCCCGAATTTACCCATTACATCTTGGAGCGGTGTTCCGGCAAGCGTACCCGTTCCAAGCTTAGCTGCTACCTTGTCGACTTCTGCTTGCAATGCTGTCGGCACGCTTGACGTCACGAGCGTCTGTAACCGTTCGATGGCCGCTTCATCCGCTTGCGTGAGCGTGTATGATTTCCGGTCGACGAGCGCGTTCATGAGTGGCTGTAATGCCTTCAAATCGTTGTACGCTTGTTGGCGTTTCGCGCCGTCTTTCACCATCGCTTTGATGAGGTATGGCGACGTCCGATAGTACAAGGCGGCCAAATCGTTGCCTGACTCCGATTGTGCCAACACTTCCGTCTGAATGCGACGGATGAGTTTCAACATCGAGTCGCGCTCTGGTGCCGGATTTAAAATCGATTCGACGGCACACATGCCCGCCTCCGTCTCAATGTTTTCATACTTGACCGGCAATTTGACCGGGTTGTAGACGAGTTTGATGTCTGAAGGCGACACCGTTTCTTCTTCCATCATCGGGAGATACTCCACTTTGATGTAGTACGGGCCTTCCCATGCATACGGGAAACGAATCGTCGCCGTTTGCTGTCCCTCTTCTTGTGTCGCGCTCGAACGATACTGCTCGAACGTTTCATCTTTTGCGGCCAAATCGGCGCTTGGATAGACCGAGATGTTCGCGAGTTTCGTCGAATCGAACTGAACTTCCATATGCGTCATCGCTGATGGAGTCCCCCGTTCCATTTTGAACCAGTATGTATTCGTGGCGTCTGTCCCGGTTTCGAACGTGACTTCTACCCCTGGGCTGAGCGTCTTCGCCTCTTGCATCCCCGCTCCAGCGTCCGCACTCGCTTGTGGTGGAATCAATGCCAATACGAGCATGAGCACCGTGACGAATGATAAAACCTGTTTCCATGTTGCTTTCATCTGTTCTCCTCATTTCTATATGTCCAAAGCTTCAACCGACGGATCCGTCAATTCATGTATACGTGATAATAGCTTGAAGGTTCCAACAATTAACTACAAAAAATCACTTAATTTCATTATTTTAGGAAACTCTCGATTTGTCTATCTCTAATATGGTTTTTTCGAAAAATAATTTAAAAAAAGGTCAGAGGAAAATTCCTCCGACCTGAACGAGTGGTATAGCTTATTTTGCTGTGACGCCCCCATCGACCGGAAGTTCGATTCCCGTGATGTGATTTGCTTCATCCGACGCGAGGAAGAGGACGGCCGTCGCCACTTCTTCAGCCCGACCGAGATTCGGCAAAGCGATTTGATTCAAGAAATGTTGTTTATAGTCCGGGTGCTCCATATGCGGCGCACTCATCGGTGTCACGATATAGCCCGGATGGACCGAGTTGACGCGAATGTTGTGCTTGCCGTAATCGACGGCCGCCGCTTTCGTGAGCGACCGGACGGCTCCTTTCGAGGCCGTATAGGCACCGGCACCGGCCATACCTGTGAGCGCTGAGATGGACGAGATGTTGACGATTGACCCGCCGCCGTTTTGCTCCATGAGTGGAATCGCATATTGCGTTCCGAGCATGACGCCATCGATATTGATTCGATACGTGCGCGCCCAGTCTTCCTCCGTCTGATCCAAGAACGGTTTTGCGAGCGCGATGCCCGCATTGTTGACGAGCACATCGAGCTTGCCGCACACGGACTGGACTTCGTTATAAATGTTTTCCCAATCGTTGCGTGACGTGACGTCGTGTTGAAGCGCGATCGCTTCTCCTCCGTTTGAACGGATCGTTTCCACGACGCGCGTCACCGCTTCAAGATTGATGTCTGTCGCGACGACGGTCGCCCCTTCTCGTGCGAACAACTTGGCCGTCTCTTCTCCCATACCACTGCCTGCCCCCGTAATGACCGCTACTTTCCCCGTTAACCGCATAATCCCAACTCCATTTCTTTAAATATGATAGTCTAACTATCATTATAGTAGTCGATGCACATTCGATTCTCAACGAAACTGCTTCGACACGGTATAATAACGAGATACAAAGAGGTGATTTCATGAGTAAACGACAACAAAATAAAGAAGAACGAATGAATCGCATCATCAAGCAAGCCGAGGTGCTCTTTTTACAAGACGGATTTGAACGGGTGCAAATGCAGGATATCGCTGACGCGTCCGAGCTCGGGGTCGCGACGTTGTTCCGTTACTTTCCGAAAAAAGACCAATTGATCGTTGCCGCGGCCGTGCGCAATTTGGCACCGACGCTCGACGCGTTCAAACAACTGACGAGCCGGCCTGGAAATGCCTACTCGCGACTCGAAGCGATTCTCGACTATTTACTCGATCAACAAGTGAAGCGTACAAGCCACTCTCGTTTCCGTGAGGCGTTCGAGAGTTATGCCTCGTCCGTCGCAAGTCCCCTTCCCGGGATTGACGACTATATCGAATTGCAGCGCGAAATCATGGAGACGCTCGAACCGCTCATCGCGGACGGGAAGACGGACGGTTCGCTCCGGAGCAATCTCGACGTGAAAGCAACCGTCGTCACCATCATCAACGCGTTCGGTACGTTCGGTAACAATATCATTTTGAAGTCTCACATCAGTTATTTAGAGGACGACATCGAGCCCCTCATCCAACAGCGGGTGTTGCAAGAGATGCTCTTGTCTTACGTGCGCCCATAACGAAAGCCCCTTCGTGTGAAGGGGCTTTATTCGTGCAGTTCGAGCGGCAGACCGTCTGGGTCAAAGAAGAACGTCATCTTCTCGCCCGTGAACGTGTCAAACCGAATCGGTTCCGTCGTGACACCGTACGTATTTAGTTCGGCGACGACCGACTCGATGTCGTCGACTTTAAAGGCGAGATGACGGAGTCCACACGCCTCCGGGAAGCTCGGCCGTTTCGGACTGTCCGGTTTGATGAACAGCTCGAGCTCGTACGCGCCGAGCCGCAGGTCGATCTTGTGATCGCCTTTGTCCGGACGATGATGCTCGCGGATGACGTCGAAACCGAGGATATCGATGTAGAACCGTTTCGCCTCGTCATAATTTGAGGCGATAATCGCCACGTGATGGATGGTATGTAGTTGCATCATAATCCCCCATATACAAAAAAATGAGCACCTCTCACTAGAGGTGCTCTCGAAAAGTCTACCGCGTCGAACCACGCTCCACAACGTGCTCCCGAAGGAATGTCCGCCGTCTTACATAGACCAGCTCATCGCATGTACTCAACTATAGGTGAATCTGAGCCCCGCGTCAACGTTTTGTTTGAATCGGGTTGACATCTTCCTAAAAATTAGGATAATCAATAGTGTTAGCACTCTTATCATCAGAGTGCCAAAATCGAACAAATAAAAAGGAGAACGATCATGACAAAGAAACAGTTTCAAGCCGAATCGAAACGAATTTTAGAGTTGATGGTCCACTCAATCTATACGCATAAGGACATCTTCCTCCGTGAGCTCATCTCGAACGCGAGTGACGCCATCGACAAAATGTATTACCGGGCCCTGTCGGATGAGGCAATCGACTTCAACAAGGACGACTACTTCATTAAAGTCGAGCTCGACAAAGACGCCCGCACAATCACCATCCGTGACACCGGAATCGGGATGACGGCCGATGAGCTCGAATCGAACCTCGGGATCATCGCCAAGAGCGGCTCGCTCGCGATGAAGCAGGCGACGAAGATGGAAGAAGACCACAGCCTCATCGGCCAATTCGGTGTCGGCTTCTACTCGGCGTTCATGGTGGCAGACCGTGTGACGGTCCGCACCCGCTCGGTCGACAGTGAACAAGGCTACTTGTGGGAGTCGGAAGGCACAGACGGTTACACGATCGAGCCGACGGATAAGACCGACATCGGGACTGAGATCACGTTGCACGTGAAAGCTGACACGGACGACGAGACATACTCATCATTCCTCCAAGAGTACGAGATCCGTTCGCTCATCAAGAAGCATTCGGACTTCATCCGCTACCCGATTAAGCTCGACGTGACGAAGCACCGTCAAAAAGACGATTCAGAAGAGTACGAGGACTATATCGAAGAAGAGACAGTCAACAGCATGGTTCCGATTTGGCGCAAACGGAAGAGCGAGCTCTCGGACGAGGACTACAAGGCGTTCTATCACGAGAAGCGCTACGGCTTCGACGAGCCGCTCCAACACCTTCACTTGAACGTCGACGGCTCCATCCGGTATCAGTCGATTCTCTACATCCCATCGACGGTCCCGCTCGACTATTACACGAAAGAGTTCGAGAAAGGGCTCGAGCTGTATTCGAACGGCGTCTTGATTATGGAGAAGTCGCCTGACCTGCTTCCGGACTATTTCGGTTTCGTCAAAGGGATGGTCGACTCGGAAGACCTTTCGCTCAACATTTCCCGGGAGATGCTGCAGCAGGACCGCCAACTTCGCGTCATCGCCAAAAACGTGAAGTCGAAAATCAAAGGCATGCTCGAGAAGATGCTCCAAAACGAGCGCGAGGACTACGAGAAATTTTATGAATCGTTCGGTCGCCAGCTCAAGTTCGGCGTCTACGACCAATTCGGCGCTGCCAAGGACGAGTTGAAAGACTTGCTCTTGTTCCACTCGTCGAACGAGAAGAAACTCGTCACGCTCAAAGAGTACGTCGAGCGCATGAAAGATGACCAGAAGTACATCTATTACGCGACTGGCGAATCGATTCACCGCATCGACCTTCTCCCTCAGGCGGAACGCTTGAAAGAAGAAGGGTTCGAGATTCTCTACTTCACTGAAGAAATCGACGAGTTCGCCATCAAAATGCTCCAGTCGTATGACGACAAAGAGTTTAAGTCAATCGCGAGCGGTGACCTCGGGCTTGATGACGAGGCGGCCGATTCGCTCAATGAGGACAACAAGGACTTGTTCGCCTTCATGAAACAAGAACTGGGCGACCGCGTCAAAGAAGTGCGCGCATCTACACGTCTCAAGTCACATCCGGTCTGCTTGACGGTCGCCGGCGACGTCTCAATCGAGATGGAGAAGATTTTGAACGCGATGCCGAACGGCGGCGGCATGAAAGCCGAGAAAGTGCTCGAAGTGAACGCGGACCACGCCATCTTCCGGACATTACAGCGCGTCTATAAGGAAGACGAAGCGAAAGCGAAACAGTATACGGACTTGCTCTATCAGCAAGCGCTCCTCATCGAAGGGCTACCGATTGAAGATCCGGTCGCCTATTCGAATGCGGTGTGTGCGTTGATGTCAGAATAAGTGAAAGGCAGAGGGCGACCTCTGTCTTTTTAACTTTGAAGTTGATAATAAAAACTCTAGTCACGATTTCCCTGTCGCGACTAGAGTTTTTTATTTGAAGTTATTGTACGTACCTAACAACTGCATTTGAATCGCTTCCTGCAAGATGTTCTGATTATCCTCTTGCTCGTGGACCTCTGCGATTCGATGGCTCATCCGCTCAATCAATCCGACGACAAGGGCGTTCCCCATCGTGAAGTAACGTTTGCGGTCCGTCATTGTATTCGTCCATCCGTAAGGGAATCCGTTTAGACCTTCGCACTCTTCGGGACGAAGGTAACGGAGTCGTTTCGTCTGTGGATCTTCGATGACATGGCTCGAGCGGTTGCACGTGCCTTCGCTCGTCAACATCGTACGGCCAGGAAGGTCAAGCGAGTCCGGATACGACATACCGCCCTCTGCGTACACATACACGTGACCACTTGCCGAGGTCCGTTCGATTTTCTTCGGCCCTTTCAAGTAAGCCAACTCTTCCTGCTCGTTCCGACCCGACTTTTTAATCGTCTCGGTGTCCAAATAATACTGTTCGGGTGTAGGACCGAACTGCTCATAGACTTCTTGGACCACTTCACCGAGCGTCTTCGGCACTTCGCGTTTCGGTAATGTTTCAATCGTCGTCACCCGGTCGCCCGACATGATGCCCGCATTGCGGTACGTTGCCGAGAACGTGTCAGAGATTTCGACGATATCTTTCGGAAGTTCGAACTGCGAGCCCGGATGTTTCTCACTTGTTAGCTCATGGACCGGGAATGCAGGTGCGAAGAATCCTGACTCGAGCAGCCATTCTTCTGGATCCGCCTGCTTGGCACGCGCTGAATGGTTAAGATCCGTCCGGGTCGCGAAGATGAAGATGCGACGACGGCGTTGCGCGAACCCATAGTCAGCCGCATTGATGACACGCCATTCGACCGTATAGCCTTGGTCGGCGAACGCACGTAACATGACACTGAAGTCACGTCCCCGTTGCTTGGCAGGCGACTTCATGAGTCGATCAACGTTCTCAAGCAATACGTAAGGCGGTTTCTCCTGCTCAATGATATTCATGATTTCCCAGAACAAGACGCCCTTCTTCCCTTGAATGCCTTGCTCATTCTTGAGGCTGCGTGACACGCTATAGTCCTGGCACGGGAAACCACCGACCAACAAGTGGTGCGGGCCCGCCTCCATCCACGAGAGGGCAATGTCTTCGTTCGAATGTATACCTCGGTCCTTGAACCGTTCGGCGTAGCAATCGAAGGCCGGTTGACTCTTCGTCGCCGGTTCCCATTGATTGCCCCAAACTACATCGAATTTGTCCGATGTAGGCTCGGCATTCACGTCTTTAATTCCTTCAAGCGCGATGCGGAAACCTCCTACACCAGCAAATAACTCAACTACTTTAATCAATGGGAACACCCTTTCGTATTTTCTATCTTAAATTTACTCTATTTTTAATTTCGACTCAATGGAAATAGTGTATCACGAACGATGAATTCGATCAAGCGGTACGCTATAATGGTTATATATGTAAACTGTAGGAGGAGTTATTTTGCGGTATGAAACGATTCAAGAATTGATGGACAAGGCAAGAGAGGCCGAAGGAAAGACGTTCGGAGAAATCGACGCGACCGGGCGCATCAAGAATGTCCGCTCGAAAGGTTCCCTTGGACACATCATCGAGGAGAGCCATTTCGGCTACCCAATTAACTCGGACGCACGGCCTGATTTTGAAGAACTCGGCATCGAATTGAAGGTCACCCCTTTCAAGAAAAACAAAAATGGTACATATTCATCGAAGGAGCGGCTCGTTTTGAACATGATTGATTATCATAACGAGCACGAGTATTCGTTCGAGACGTCGAGCTTCTTGTCAAAAGCCACGAGCATGCTGATCATGCTTTATCAATATGAGCCAAACATCCCTATCGACGACTACCGTATCTATAAAGCGTTCTTGAATGAGTTCTCAGAAGAGGATTTGGACGTGATGCGGCAAGACTGGGAGACAATCGTCGCAAAAATCAAACGTGGCGAGGCCCATTTGATCTCCGAGGCCGATACGATGTACTTGTCAGCCTGCACGAAAGGGGCGAACGGCTCGGTCGTCCGTAGCCAACCGTTCTCAGAGCAACCAGCAAAACCTCGGGCCTTCTCACTCAAAGCTTCTTATATGTCGGGACTCGTCCGTCAGTACTTAACCCCAGAGTTGATGGAGTCAATCGCCAATCACGGTGAATTGAAAGAAATGTCGATTGAAGAACTCCTCGAGGCAAAACTCGCGCCTCATTACGGGAAGACGGTACTCGAACTATGCGAAGAGACAAGCATCCCATATAACCCGGGCAATAAGGCGATGATTCCACGAGTCATGGCAAAACTTTTAGGAGTCAGGAAGACTGATTTGTCGAGCATCGAAGAGTTCGCGAAAGCGAACATCAAGTTCAAGACGATTGCGCGAGAGCCTGACGGCAAGATCCGGGAGCACATGTCGTTCGGAAAAGTCGATTTCGACGACTTGTCTCGAGACGAATGGGAAGAATCCGACTTGTATGACACGTTCGCCGAACAGAAATACCTATTCCTCGTCTTCCGATATGACGAAGAGTACGTGCCCAAACAAAAACGTATCCCTCGTTTCGAAGGGATACGTCTATGGAACATGCCGCTTGAAACGGTCGATGGCGAGTTGAAGTCGATGTGGCTCGAGGCTAAACACATTGTCCATACTGGAGTAAAACTGACACCTTCGGGGAAACGAGTGAAAAACAACCTTCCCGGCCCGAAGTTCAATCAGGTCGCCCATGTGCGCTCAAAAGGAGCCGACGGTCAGGACAAAGTGAAACTCCCAGACGGTCAGTGGATCACAAAACAATCGTTTTGGTTGGACAGAAGCTACATCCAGCAGATTCTAGACGCGTAAAATGAGTACTTATCTCCCTCACGTGGAATCTTCCTATTAGAGGGAGGTGAAGGTATGGCCAGAAATGTACCAAAAGCATCGAGTCCAGCCGTCTTCAAGACGATGAGCGGCAATCGCGGTAAGGACACGAAGATGGAAGTGAAGGTCCGGAAAGCACTATGGGCTGCCGGATATCGATATCGGAAGAACAATCGGAAGTTGTATGGGACACCGGACATCTCGTTTCCCGGACTCCGTGTTGCCGTCTTTTTGGACTCCTGCTACTGGCACGGCTGCCCCCTTCACTTCAAACTTCCGAAGACGAACGCCGAGTTCTGGCGTCAGAAAATCGGTCGCAACATCGAACGGGATGCTGACGTTACAAGACACTACGTCGAAGAAGGATGGGTCATCCTCCGGTTCTGGGAGCATCAGGTCAATGAAGACTTTGATCATGTGATTTATACCATCACCCATTTCGTAGACATGGCCAAAACCAATCGACATATACGAAGTGGATAATAGAAATTACATGTCAATCTAAGTCCTCATCAAACAATGGCTCATCATAAGTTTCTGTTGCATCATCGACAATCTGGTTCGTGTAGAATCCTTCTACACGGCCTCTTTTTTTGCCCTTTTCATTAAAATGCTCGACAATCCTGAACGTGTCGGGTGCTTCAAGCCCGATGATGACGATTGGTACGGTCAACTGAGTGTTCAACGGTTTCAAATGGTGGACATATTTCTCATATGTACCGATGGCGTTGTCGAAATTTCCGGCACGCTGAAGTCTTTGGGTTGCACAAATAATCACACCAATTCGTGTTTGAATTGCCTTCTCGACATGATTCAACTCGCTCGCAATGACCGGTTTCAACAGATTCCATGCAATCGTTCCCGAATGGTTGAAACCTACTTCCAGCGAGATATTCTCTTTGGCAAAATCGAGACGCCACACATTCTCTGAATAGTCACGGTCTTGGAAGATTGGACTTTCGCTGGCCCATCCTCTCTTCGAAAACTCTGATTTGAATAAATCATTCAAGGTTGAGGACAGACTTTTATTCTTGTCCGCATACTTCTCTTCGAATTTTTGAATGATGTCATCATCACTTATGGAATATATGATGTCATGAATTTCTCTCCAAATCTCTGTGAACTCCTCATCATTTTTAAGTATTGTCTCCCCGAAGCGGTGTGAATGAATTCGATAGTCCAACTGTCTCACCCTTTTATATGTAATTGATAATGATGTACTTCGTGACGAGAATAATCTACTTTCCTTCACTCGATTCAAACTCTCGCTACTCCTAATCACTTTATCAGGATACAGGATTGAAAACAAAAGCACATTTATTTTGTAATCGTTTTCTTTCCTTTCATCAAGCGATTTATCCATTTAACGTTGATATATCAACATTTTACCAGACATGCAAACGCCTTGACATTTTTGGCGGGTTATATGAAGTTAGTATTACATTATAATTATTCTAGTAGAGAAGAAAGTCCACTAGAGTAAAAAAACAAGGAGGACATATCCCATGTCATTAATCGGCAAAGAAATCTTACCTTTCAAAGCACAAGCATTCCAAACAGGTGAATTCCTCGAAGTATCGGACAACGACTTCAAAGGTCAATGGAGCGTCGTTTGCTTCTACCCAGCTGACTTCACATTCGTCTGCCCGACTGAACTTGAAGACCTTCAAAACGAATACGCGACACTTAAAAACCTCGGCGTCGAAGTCTACTCAGTATCGACTGACACACACTTCACGCACAAAGCATGGCACGAAACGTCTGAGAAAATCGGTAAAATCGAGTACATCATGATTGGTGACCCCTCACACACAATCTCACGTAACTTCGACGTCTTGAACGAAGAAGATGGCCTTGCTGACCGCGGTACGTTCATCATCGACCCAGACGGCGTCATCCAAACAGTTGAAATCAACGCAGGCGGCATCGGCCGTGACGCGAGCACGCTCGTCAACAAAGTCAAAGCGGCACAATACGTCCGCAACAACCCAGGCGAAGTTTGCCCGGCGAAATGGGAAGAAGGTTCTGCGACACTTCGCCCGAGCCTCGACCTCGTCGGCAAGTTGTAAGGAGCGGATTTCATGTTAGAAGCAGATATTAAACAACAGTTGGACCAATATCTCCAGCTCATGGAGGGCGATGTCGTCCTCCGTGTCAGCGCTGGAGACGACGCGGTCTCTAAAGAGATGCTTGACCTCGTGAACGAACTCGCGAGCATGTCGTCACGCATCTCGGTCGAGAACGTCACGCTCGAACGCACACCGAGCTTCAGCGTGAGCCGTCCGTCTGATGAGACAGGAATCGTCTTCGCAGGAATCCCACTCGGTCACGAGTTCACGTCACTCGTCCTCGCGTTGCTCCAAGTGAGCGGCCGGGCGCCGAAAGTGGACGCGGATGCGATCAAACAGATTCAAAACATTCAAGGCACGTACCACTTCGAATCGTATATCAGCCTCAGCTGCCATAACTGCCCGGACGTCGTCCAGGCACTCAACGTCATGAGCGTGCTCAACCCGAACATCTCACACACGATGATCGACGGTGGTGCGTTCAAGGCAGAAGTGGAAGCGAAAGAAATCATGGCTGTCCCGACCGTCTTCTTGAACGGTGAGGCGTTCGGCAACGGACGCATGTCACTTGAAGAGATTTTGGCGAAACTCGGAACTGGTCCTGACGCTTCGGCGTTTGACAACAAAGACCCGTATGACGTCCTCGTCATCGGTGGCGGCCCAGCTGGTGCGAGCGCAGCGGTTTACGCGGCTCGTAAAGGTATCCGGACCGGCATCGTCGCGGAACGCTTCGGTGGACAAGTGATGGACACGATGGGGATTGAGAACTTCATCGGCACCTCTTACACGGAAGGCCCGAAACTCGTCGCGAGCTTGGAAGAGCACGTGAAAGAGTACGGCATCGACGTCATGAACCTCCAGCGCGCGAAGCGCCTCGAGAAGAAAGACCTCGTCGAAGTCGAACTTGAGAACGGTGCCGTCTTGAAGAGTAAGAGCGTCATCCTGTCGACTGGTGCACGCTGGCGCAACGTCAACGTCCCAGGTGAAGCTGAGTTCAAAAACAAAGGTGTGGCCTACTGCCCGCACTGTGACGGCCCGCTCTTCGAAGGCAAGCGCGTCGCAGTCATCGGTGGCGGTAACTCTGGAATTGAAGCAGCCATCGACCTCGCTGGAATCGTCAAACATGTGACGGTGCTCGAGTTCGCTGCCGAACTCAAAGCCGATCAAGTGCTTCAAGACCGTCTCCACAGCCTCCCGAACGTGACCGTCGTCACGAACGCACAGACGACAGAAATCACGGGTACGGATAAAGTGAACGGCATCTCGTACTTGTCGCGTGAGACGAACGAGACGCATCACGTCGAACTCGAAGGCGTCTTCGTCCAAATCGGCCTCGTCCCGAACACGGACTGGCTCGACTCGGTCGAACGCAACAACTTCGGTGAGATCGTCGTTGATCGTCATGGCGCGACGAACGTTCCAGGTGTGTTCGCAGCAGGTGACTGCACGAACAGCGCCTACAAACAAATCATCATCTCGATGGGATCTGGTGCGACTGCCGCACTCGGTGCTTTCGATTATATGATTCGCAACTAATCAGAAACGCGTCCTCACATTGGAGGACGCGTTTTTATAATGTCTCCTGAATCGGGTAAAAACAAGACTCGGTCCCCTGAATCGATTTCAAATAAATAGACACGGTTTGGTTGAAACGGATTCCAGCCTTCGTTCACCACCCCGACATCATTCACATAGTTCACGTTCTTATGTACTTGTTTCAGGTTATGTTCTGCCTCAGCGACCGAATAATTCGGCAACCCGAAGTAAATTGCTCCAGCAATCAATAATGAAAAGATGACTCCCATTCTTATCCGATATCGGTTTTCTAAACTCTTTAGGCCAATCAACGTCACGATAATCATACTGGTCGCCGTTCCAAACGCCGCCGAGTTTCCATACCAAGCCTCATTTACGACCATCATTCCTCCAATGGCCAATATCCCGAACATCCACCACCACTTCATCCCCATCACCTCACTTCAATTATCCCAAAAACAGGAAAATGAGCAACTGTATTTCAGTCTTCTTCAACCGATTCAAACGTTTGATTCCCCGGGAAAGTGGAATATCGGACAAGAGAACGGATTCTGAATGAGGAGGCATTTTATGAACATCCCTACAATCAAACTACATGACGGTTACGAGATTCCGGCCATCGGACTCGGCACCGTCTATTTACGAGGTGAACCGGGCGTCGACGCCATCACGAGCGCCATCCGCAACGGTTATCGCCTCATCGACTCGGCGATTCGTTATGACAATGAAGGGACGGTCGGCGAGGCCATTCGCCAAGCCGGCATCCCCCGCGAGCAACTGTTTTTGACGTCGAAGCTCCGCGCTCAATACTTCGATTACGACACTGCGCTCGAGATGATTCGCGAATCGCTCTACCGGGCGAACCTCGACTATTGGGACTTGTTCCTGTTGCACTGGCCGAACCCGAAACAAGACAAATACGTCGAGGCGTGGCGCGCCCTCATCCAAGCGAAAGAGAACGGATGGATCCGCTCCATCGGCGTCTCGAACTTCATGCCCGAGCATCTCGATCGTTTGATCGAGGAGACAGGTGAGACACCGGTCATCAACCAAATCGAGATGCACCCGTACTTCTCACAAGTCGAGCAACGTCAGGCCGACAAAGAGCGCGGCATCATCACGGAGGCATGGAGTCCGTTGAGCCGAGCCCGGACCGTCACGCATGACGAGACGATCGCCGAGATGGCGCGACAAAAAGGCAAGACCGTGTCCCAAGTCATTTTGCGTTGGCACGTCCAACTCGGTGTCATCCCGCTCCCGCGTTCATCGAGCGAGTTGCATCAAAAAGAGAATCTCGACGTCTTCAACTTCGAATTGACGGAGGACGAGATGGAGACGCTCAATGCACTCACGAAGCCGGACGGCCGCATCGACAACCAAGACCCGAGAGAATACGAGGAGTATTAAAAAAAGATTGAGCCGCCTGGGCTCAATCTTTTCTCGTTAAAACGCCGGAATCGCCGTTTCGTCGTAATTCTCTTCCAAGAACGCACGGACTTCGTCGCTCGTGAGCGCTTCGCCGAGTTTCTGGATCGCTTCTTCATCTTTATTATCTTCACGAGCCACGAGCGTGATCGCGAAGTCGTTCTCGACACCCTCCGTCAAGAGGGCATCGCTCTTCGGCGTCAAACCGAGTGGCGCCGCGTAGGCCGGCGTCATGAGGACCGCATCGACGTCGTCATATGCACGCGCGAGCATGAGCAAATCGACTTCCTCGAACTTGAGATTCTTCGGGTTTTCGGTGATATCGGCTTGCGTGTAATACGAACCGTTCTTCTCACCGAGCTCGATCACATCATGCTGTGCGAGCAACGAGAGCGAGCGGTCGATGTTCGACACGTCGTTCGCGATGGCAATCGTCGCGCCTTCCGGGATATCGTCCATGTTGTCATACTCTTTCGAGTAGACACCGTAGTTGGCGAAGTAAATCGGTTCGATTGGGACGAGGTTGGCGTCATTGCTGCGGTTGAACTCTTCCATGTACGGGACGTGTTGGAAGAAGTTCGCGTCGACTTCTTTTGCTGCGAGCGCCGTGTTCGGTTGGACGTTGTCACCGAGGACGACGATTTCGAGCTCGATGTTGTCTTCTGCGAGTTGCTCTTTCGCGATTTCAAGCATATCCGTCATCGGTGGGATGAGCGATGCGACTTTGAGCGTCTGCGGCTCGTTTGACGGGGCTTCCGTCGTGTTCGTTTCTGAATCGTTCCCACACGCCGCGAGGACGAGTGTGAGTGAGGCGAAAAGCGCCAATAATTTTTTCATAAGTTCTCCTTCTTTCTTTAGGTAATTAGCGTTTGTCGATGAGCCGAGCCACCGTCGTACCGGTGAACTGAATCATCTGAACGAAGACGAGCATGATGAGAATCATGTACATCATCAGCTCCGTCTTGAACTGTTGATAGCCGTAGCGGATGGCAAAATCGCCGATGCCACCGCCCCCGACCACCCCCATGATGGTCGAGTACGAGATGAAGCTGATGATCGACGTCGTCAGGCCGAGGACGAGTCCGGAACGGGCCTCGACGTACAAGAACTTGAAGATGACGTCTTTGATGGACGCCCCCATCGACACGGCCGCCTCGACGACGCCGCGCGGGACGTCAAGGAGCGACTGCTCGACGAGTCGCGAGTAATGGGCGATGGCGATGATGGCGAGCGGCACGGTTGCCGCCGCCGTCCCGATGGCCGTTCCGATGATGAGTCGCGTAAATGGAATCAAAAACACGACGAGTAAGAGAAACGGGAACGAGCGGACGATATTGACGACCAAGTTGAGCACGGAGAAGACGGCCCGATTTTCGAGCAACTGCCCTTTTCGTGACAAGTAGAGCCACGTCCCGAGCGGCAGACCGAGAAGGACGGCCGCGAGAATCGAGACGCCGACCATGATGAACGTCTCCCCGATCGATTGCCAAATCTCGGTCTGATATTGCAGGAGCACCTCAGGCATGTGGTTCACCTGCCTTCTTCAGTCGATTGACGAACCAGGACGGATTGTCGTCGATGTCTGCGACCCCGCTCGGCACGACGTCAATCGTCTCATACACCGAACCTTCCGTCATGACGGTCACGCGGTCGCACACTTGTTTGATGACGTCCATCTCATGAGTCACGATGACGATGGTGACACCGAGCCGCTCGTTAATCGACTTCAACACACCGAGCACTTCGGCCGTCGTGTTCGGGTCGAGCGACGACGTCGGCTCATCACATAACAAAACGTGCGGTTCGTTCGCGAGCGCCCGCGCGATGGCGACGCGCTGTTTCTGCCCGCCGCTGAGCTGCGCCGGATACTTGTCTTTAAACGACTCGAGCCCGACGAAACGCAAGCACTCGAGCACCCGGGCCTCATGCGTCGAGCGCGGTCGGCCAGCCAGTTTCAGCGACGCGGCCACGTTGTCATAGACGGTCTTGTTGGCGACGAGATTAAATTGTTGGAAAATCATGCCGATGACGTGACGCTTCTCGCGCAGCTGTCGACTCGACAGGCTCGTCAACTCGTCGCCATCGACGGTGACTTGCCCAGTATCCGGTATCTCGAGCAGGTTCATCAAGCGCAGCAACGTCGACTTGCCGGCCCCGCTCGCACCGATGATGCCGTATACCTCGCCCCGATCGATGTGAAGCGAGACGTCACGGACCGCTGCGTCGCGGCCGAACTGTTTGCTGACATTCGTTAACGTGATCATAGACGATTCCTTTCTCTCATGGGAAAACTAGGTTAACCACGTCCCCATTTTAGCGAACTAAAGCACGCTTGTCAGTTGAGGTGCTTCATAAAAAAGAACCGCACAGTGGCGGTTCACGTCAGCGGATGCTGTTTGAAATGGTCGGCGATATGACTCCGCATCGATTCGCGGTTCTCGGCAAAGATGCGGTGCCGGTGGCCGTTGCCTCCAGATGGATGGGGAAATCCGCTCACGACGCGCTCCGGCGCGATGATGCCCTTGTCGACGAGCGTCTCGACGGCCCGACGCACGTTGATGCCCATCGGCAAGATGAGGGCGTCCTCGAGGACACTCATCTCGTCGGCAAAACCGCCCTCAACGTAAGATTGAAATAAAGCTGTCCTCAAGATGTCCGGGCTCGACCCGTTGTAATTCTTCCCTTTATAGAAGACCGGGTACGGCAACACCGCCGTGTTCTGCACGAGATGGTTCGCCTCGCCGAACAAGTCGAGCGTCGTCGGGATTCCGAGATGGTGATGCAGATCCAAGTCGTCGAGCATCGTCACCAGGTTCTTGCGAATCGGTCCCGAGAAGCTGCCCCGCTGTTTGACGGCTCGGAGCGCCTCCTCATCGGGCGCGTCAGCCAAATCACGAATTGCCTCGAACGATTGCCGCATTTGATACAGTCCCGGCGTGATTCCTGCGATGACGACTTTGGCGTTCGGGTTGATGTATTCGAACGGCGCATAATAAATCGTGAGTTGTTTGTTCGGGTCCTCTTCGAGTAAGAACGGTTCACTCTTCAGTGTCTTCTCCTCCAAATCCGGTAACTCCAAAATATGTTGTTTATAACGTTGAAATAAATCGGTACGTGTCGGCATGTAAGTTCCTCCTCTATTTTTCTGTTCCCTAAACCGGCAAATCCTATCAGAGCTTCATGAACTCGTTTCGCGCATTGACGCGACACATCGGCTTTTGTATAGTTAGGAACGACAAAAACGAATAGGAGTGACCAATTTGACTCCAACAGAACCGACGACACGATTCCTCGATCTCCTAAGCGAGCGTCACGACCAAATCCGCCGCATCAGCGAGCGGGCTTGGAACGAACAACACGATATCTATATCTCCAACTCCGAATGGTACGTGCTCGCCCGGATTTATCGAACGAAACCGACCATTGCCGAAGTGACGCGCAACGTCCACATCTCCCGTCAAGCGATCCATAAGCTCATCAAGAACTTGAAAGCGAAAGAACTTGTCACGGTGACTGATCACCCGACGAGTCGAAAAGATAAATGTATCGAGCTGACCGAGCTCGGGGTCCGTTGCTACGAACAGAACGAGGCACTGAAAGCCGAACTCGAGCAAAAAATAGCCGATTCACTCGGTGACGACGCGTTCCGACAACTGAAAATGTTGTTGAAAGCCGACTGGAATTTGTAATCTCTCCTACATGATTGGGAGGGATTTTTTTGTGTCATATCTCACCTCAAATGTCAACCGAGTTGACATTTCGTGTCATGAACTACTATACTTGATGAAAGGAAGAGGTGATCGATTTGTTCAAAACTGGTGATTTAATCATCTATTCGACCCACGGAGTTTGCCGTATTGACGACATTTCCGACATGACGGTCGCGGGTGAGACGAAGTCGTACTACACGCTCCATCCCATCAATAACGCACAGAAGTTGCAAATCAGTATCCCCGTCGATAGTGATAAAGTGATGATGTTGACGCTCCTTGAAGCGAAAGAAGCAAAAGAGATTCTCGAATCGTTCCGCTCGCCGGGTGTCGAATGGAATCCCCATCCGAACAACCGCAATCGCGAATTCTTGAACGTCGTGCACTCGGGTAACCGTCACGAGATCGCTCAAGTCATCAACACGCTTGCCCGTCGCCAAAGCGAGGCGCTCGCGTTGAACAAAAAGTTATATGAACAGGACCGTAAGATTCTAGAGAACGCTAAAACGATCCTCGTGAAAGAACTTTCGCTCGCGCTTGAATTATCGGAAGAAATCATCGATCAACAAATTGCTGCTTATTTGAGCGAAGAACCTGTCGCCACTACTTGATTGGCCCCTTCCGTGCGAAGAGGTCTTTTTTTATGCAAAAATTGAAAAGAAAAAGCGAGAATATGTTCATATCCTCGCTTTTTCTCGCTTAATTGTGGACGACGCCTTTCTCTTTCAGGCCAAGCGCCATCGCTGTCGATTCGTGAATTGTCTTGAACAGTTCCGGGTGATCGGAGAGCGAGACGCCATAAGACGGCACTATCTCTTTGATTTTCGGTTCCCATTCCGGCATCCGGTTCGGGAAGCACTGTTCGAGCACTTTTAACATGACGTGTACGGCCGTCGATGCACCGGGTGACGCACCGAGCAGCGCTGCGACCGATCCGTCTTCGGCGCTGACGACTTCCGTTCCGAACTGGAGTGTCCCTTTGCCGTCCGACGTGTCTTTGATGACTTGCACACGTTGTCCAGCGACGACAATTTCCCAGTCCTCATTCTTCGCGGTCGGAATGAATTCGCGGAGCTCGTCCATCCGTTTGTTGTGCGACAAGAGCACCTGCTCAATCAAATATTTCGTGAGCGGCATCTCTTTCGCCCCAGCCGCGAGCATCGTCACGACGTTGTATGGTTTGACCGATTGGATGAGATCGAGGTTCGAGCCCGTCTTCAAGAACTTCGGCGTAAAGCCGGCGAACGGTCCGAACAACAATTCTTTGCGCCCTTCGATGAAGCGCGTGTCGAGGTGCGGCACCGACATCGGCGGTGCGCCGACTTTCGCTTTGCCGTATACTTTCGCGTTGTGCTGTTCGATGACGTCACGGTTCTTACAGACGAGGAACAAGCCGCTCACCGGGAACCCGCCGATATGTTTCGACTCTGGGATACCCGTCTTTTGAAGGAGCGGCAGGCTACCACCACCGCCGCCGATAAACAGGAACGGCGCCGTGTGCGTCTCAATCGTGTTCGCCTCGATGTCTTTCACTTTCACTTCCCACAAACCGTTCGCCAACCGTTTCACGTCCTCGACGCTATGCTTGTAATTGACCTCGACGCCTTGGCCGGTCAAATGGTCAAACAGCATCCGTGTAAGCGCACCGAAGTTGACGTCGGTACCTGAATCGATTTTCGTCGCCGCGATCGGCTCATCGACGGAACGTCCTTCCATGACAATCGGCATCCAGTCACGGAGTTGTTCCGGGTCATCCGATAAAACCATCCCTTCAAACAACGGATTATTTGTTAGCGCTTCCAAACGTTTCTTCAAGAAGCGGACATCATTCTCGCCTTGGACCATACTCATATGTGGAATCGAACGGATGAACGCTTCCGGATTTTGAATCAAGCCTTTGTTGACGAGATGCGCCCAAAACTGACGCGAGATTTGGAACTGCTCATTGACGTTGATCGCTTTCGAGATGTCGAGCGTACCATCCGGCTTCTCGGTCGTATAGTTCAACTCGCAGAGGGCGGCATGTCCCGTCCCGGCGTTGTTCCATTCGTTCGAACTCTCTTCCCCTGCACTTTCGAGCTTCTCAAACACTTTGACTTCCCACTCTGGTACGAGCTCTTTAAAGAGCGATCCGAGCGTCGCACTCATGATGCCTGCACCAATCAAAATGACGTCTGTTCTCTTTTGAACACTGCTCATGAAAACCCCATCCTTCTCCCCTGGATTTGTGTATGAGACGATTCGGTAAATCCCCATTCGCCGACTCGCCCCGTTTATAATTGTTATATTGATTATAACGCTTTTGTGATGTTTGATAAGGGTTAAGTACGGATTTCATCCATGAAACTTTTGAAGGGGGGAATGCAATCCGTGAAGCGCGGCATCCGTTTTAAAATCCCGAATACATATGGACGCTTTCTGGCCGACATGTTGAGTCCCATCGATATCGCCTCTTACAGCTGGTTCGTCGGTGGTGAGGAATCGTATCGTGTGAAGAACGGCGACCTCGATCAACCGTTGTTTCCTGGAGAGACCGAGGTAGATGGAGAAACGTTTTCTGATTTGATTCATCAGGATGACCACTATCTTATCTCTGCGAATTTAAAAGCCTTTTCGAAAGAACCGGTGAAAGACATTGAGACGTACGAGGCGTTTCGTGATAGCCATTGTGACCTTGCCCTGCTCATCGTCGACTCCACGTTCGTCGACATGTACTGCAAGGATGAGCCTCTGCTTGAATCGCTTTATCAGCATGCTCTCGCTTGCAGATTTGAGGACGTCTCTTACTTGACCGATGCCAACGATACGAGAACGAGTTTGACCGTCTGGTAAGCACTTAACCTTATAATGAAGGAGAATTTTTCATGCCTACGTTCTATCTTATCCGCCATTGCTCCGCCACCGGCCAAGAGCCGGACGCCCCGCTCACCGAGGCCGGCGAACAGCAGGCACTCGCCCTCGCTGACTTCTTTCAGGATGTTCCCGTCGATCGCATCATCTCGAGCGACTATACGCGAGCCATCGCCTCGATTACACCGCTCGCTACAGTTAAGCAGTTGACCATCGAGACGGAGCCGAAGTTGCGCGAGCGCATCCTCTCGCTCGAACCGCGCGACGATTGGTTCGAGCTGCTCCGTCATTCGTTCACCGATGCCTCGTTCCGTCTGCCGGGCGCCGAGTCGGGTCAAGATGCGACGAATCGGATTTTGAGTGTCATCGACCGAATCGACGACGGAAACGGTGTGACTATCCTCGTGACGCACGGCAATCTGCTCGCGCTACTGCTCCAACATGTGGATAACTGCTTCGACTTCGACACGTGGCGCACACTCAGCAATCCTGACGTCTATCGCCTCGACATTGTGGATAACTTTTGGTCCGTAAAACGCGTTTGGACCGTCCCTGCCTGTGGATAACGTTATCCACAGAAAAAGCCGTCTCGCAGATGAGACGGCTTTCGTTTTATTTTTCTACGAAAAACATCGAGATGGCCCCGAGACCGACGTGCGTCCCGACCGAGACACCCATCTGCATCAGGTAAATCTCGCCGTCAAAGTCGGATTCGGCTTGAATCTTCGCCTTCAAGTTCTCGGCAATCTTTTGATCTGACGTATAGCCAATGATGACGAAGTTGGTAATGTCTTTGTCGCAGCGTTTGATGAACTCGTCCGTATAGTGCTTGAGCACTTTACGCGTTCCCCGCTCTTTGGCGACGATGGCGCCTTTGCCGTTCTTCATGCTCATGATTGGCTTGACCATCAACAACTTGCCGATGATGGCGCTCGCATTCGAGATGCGTCCGCTCTTAATCAAGTGGTCCAAATCATCGACGGACAAGAAGTGCTTCACTTTCATTTTATACGTCTCGTTGAACTCGACGAGCTCCTCGAACGTCGCCCCGGCTTCGCGCATCTGCGCGCTCTTCATCAACAACCAACCGCTCCCGTGGCTCATCGAACGTGAGTCGACGATATGAATCTTCACCGTCGAATCTGGATGCGCCTCTTCGAAGTATTCTTTTCCGAGCACGGCCGATTGATACGACCCGCTCGTCCCGCTCGACATACAGATGCAAAGAATCTCGTCATGTCCGCTCTCGACGGCCTCTTCCATCAATTTCATGAACGTTGCTGGGCTCGGCATCCCCGTCGTCGGGAATTCCGGTAGCGCTTCCAACATTCCGTAAAACTCATCAGGCTGGATGTCGACACGGTCCTCATACGATTTATTGTCAATCGTAATGATGAGCGGCGCGACGCCAATCTCATATTTTGCTAAAATCTCATCGGATAAATCACAAGTTGAATCTGCTAGTAATTTTATCATGGTACCCTCCAAATAATCGCCCCTAAATGACGAGAATCGTCCTAGACCACTACGTCGATTCAGACGTCACGATAGGACTTCTCCATTGTATCAGATATGGAGGGGTAGATGTTTTTTTGCCAGGCTCGGATGTGCGTTTGTTTGCTCGTGTCGAAGCAGCCATTCCTTTCGCCAGAGGCCGCCCGCATAGCCCGTCAACGTCCCGTTCGATCCGATGACGCGATGGCACGGGATGACGATGCTCAACCGATTGCGCCCGTTGGCACTGCCGACGGCCCGCACGGCGCGGTCCCGGCCGAGTGTCACGGCCAGTTCGCGATACGAGGTCGTCTCGGCGTATGGAATCATGACCAGCGCCTGCCACACGTCCTGTTGAAACACCGTCCCCTCGACTTCAAACGGGAACGTGAACGATTGGCGACGTCCGTTGAAGTACTCCTCGATTTCTCGGTAGCACGTCTTCAACACGTCCAGCGTCGTCTCATCCGCTTCAAAGCAGACGTCAGTACGTTCAACGAACAGGATGGAACGGATGGCCGTCTCTGTCCCGACAATCTCTAGAATTCCAATCGGACTCACATAGTCCAGTCTATACGTCTCCATATAAGGACCTCCATAAATAGAATGTGGCGTACGCTTCCCATCCGGCAAAGCGTTCCCCGTACTGCCTCACTTCGTCTGCCGTCAACTTGTCGCTTCGCCCGAGGTGATGCTTCAACGCCTGATGCAGACCGGCGTCCGCGGCCGGGAACGCCGTCGGATCTTGGAAACACTTCATCCGCACATATGCGGCCGTCCACTCCCCGACACCACGCAAGCTCAGCAACCGTCCATGCATCGCGTCGGGTGGCTCGCTGCGTAACTGTTGTTTCGACAATCGTCCGTCCGTCATTTCCTGGGCGATGCCGATGATATATTCTGCTTTTCGGGTGCTGAATTGGAGCGGTCTCAGTTCACTCGGGTCGAGCAGCGCGATCGTCTCAGGATTTGGGAACGCCCAGTACGTCACGCCGTCCACTTCCCGGGATGGTCCATACTGCTCGACGAACCGTCGTTTCAACGTATAGGCGAACGACAGCGTGATCTGTTGACCGATGACGGCCCACGCGAGCGCCTCGAACAAGTCCGGGAACCCGATCAGGCGTAGCCCCTCGTACTCTCGGACGAGCGGACGCAACAGTCCATCCGTCTCGGCCATCCGCACGAACGCCGCGACGTCTTGGTCGAGGTCGAACCAGTCGCGGACGTAGCGCTCCACGTGTTTCTGTTCCGAGCTCGTGATGTCGTCTTCCGGGAACGTGATGACGAGGCCGTGAGACGTCTCCATGATGTCCCCGAGCAGCAATCGTCCGTCCACATCGAACAGCTTTGAGACGGACGTTTGACTTGCGACATGCATCACTTCATCGTCAGAGCGTCGCAAAAATTGCAGACATTGTTGAAAGTTAAACGGAACGGTGACGTGAATCTCGAACGATGAGCGACTCATCGGCTCCCCCCTTTCGATACATGCTCGGTGAACAACCCTTTAGCCGTCGGAAGACGCGATAAAAGTTGGATGGGGTTTGAAAGCCGACCTCATAACAGATGGCGAGATTGCTCATGTCCGTCGTCCGCAACAGATTGGCCGCCTTGTCGATGCGAACCTTTTCGAGCAGACGGCGCGGCGTCTCGCCCGTCGCTTGCGTGAACGTCCGCTCGACGTAGAACGGGCTCAAGCTGACGTGCTCGGCAATCTCCTCAAGCTTGAGCGGCCATTTGTAATGCGTGAGCACGAACGCCGTCACGTCATGGACGAGCGCGCTCGCCGGACTACGGTCGACCTCGGGCTGACATCGTTTGCACGGCCGAAAGCCGGACGACTCCGCTTCAGCTTTCGTCTCATAAAAATCGACATTCTCCCGCTTCGGCTTCCGCGAGCGGCACGAGGGACGACAGTAAATCCCGGTCGTCTTGACCGCGGTATAAAACTGTCCGTCATACGTCGCGTCACAGACGAGCACTTTCTCCCACTTCTCTTCAAACGTCAGCATCTCGTCACCCCCTTTGTTCCACTGTATCAGATTGATTTTCGTTCACTCGTCCTATTTCTTGCGTTTACAGTCTACATTCCCGCGATTCACGAATCTCATTTATTTTGAATCCGTCTTCCCGTCTGACTCGTACTATGATTACACGACTCAATTGAGTACACTTTAGCTAATCAAGATTTCGATAGTTTGTCAGAAGGAGCACATACGATGCAAAAGCGATTTTCCTGGAAACAACTGAAATGGTTGCTTCCATTCCTATTGATTGGATTGATTCTTTATCAGAGCGGTCAGGAGCTCCAAAACCTTTCGCTCGCCGCGGCGTTTCAAACGTTAGAGGCATTGACGGGCTTCGAACAGATTGCCTTGATCGGCCTCGGCCTCGTCGCCGTCTTGTCGATGACCGGATACGACTACTTTTTACTGCGCTCGCTCGACGTCCAGCTCCCGCTCTCGAAGTTGCTTCGCGCGGCATGGATCACGAACGCGATGAACGGCATGATCGGGTTTGGCGGCGTCATCGGCATCGCGCTCCGAACGTCGCTGTATCGTCCATATACGGACACGTTGCGTTTGCTCCGGGCCATCGGTTGGATGACCCCGACGCTCATCAGCGGCTTGTCGCTGCTTGCCGCAGGAGTGCTCATCGGACTTTTCCCGGCCGGCGTGCTCACCGGAACGAAACAATGGATTTGGCCCGTGCTCCTCACGACACTCGCCGTCCTGCCGCTCTACATATACGTGACGCGGAAACGCTCGAACTTGGATTGGACGACATTGCTCGGCTATATCGCGACGTCGCTCGCCGAATGGGTGACGGCCGGACTCGTCGCCTTGTATGCCCTGCATTTGCTCGGAGGCGAAGCACCGCTCACGGCCATGATGGGTGTCTTCATCGTCGCGACTATCGTCGGGGTCGTCTCGCTCGTCCCGGGTGGTGTCGGTTCGTTTGATCTATTATACCTCGTCGGGATGACCCAGCTCGGCATCGACCAAGAGATTGTCCTGTCTTCTTTGATCGTCTATCGCTTCGTCTACTTCATCGTCCCGTTCATGATCGGCCTGTTCTTGGCGGCCCTCGTCTTCGGGGACCAGGTCGTCAAACAGATCGAGTATAAACCGATGATCGGGTCGTCCTATGAGATCGGGACCGTCGTCTGGCGCATCGTGTCGCGCACACTCGCCAAGACCGGACGGCTCGCCGGAAGCCTGATCGCATTGATGACGAGCCTCGTCTTGTGGTTCCAGACGCTGTTACCAAGCGTGTCACCGCTCTATTCGACCGCCCTCTGGTTACAGTGGGTCGGCACGCTCGCGCTGTTCACGGCCGGTCTGTTGACGCTACTGACCACGTTCGGGATGTACATTCGGACAAAGCGTGTGCTCTGGCTCGTCGGGGTCGCAGTTTTCATTGCCAGTATCGGTGTCATCGCGCGCGGCTTCAATCTGTTTGAAGCGTTCGTCGTCGGTGGGTTCGCCTTGTTCGTCTGGTTGACCCGGACCCAGCACAAACGCTATCGTTCCATCGTGACCGTCAGCCGCTTCGTCCGCAACGTCGCCTATGTCGGCCTCTACGTCGGCACGCACGCGTTCCTGCTGCAGTCGTTCAGTCAGACCGACACGATTTTCTTCGATCCGGAAGCTGCCGCCGGGTTGAGCATCGCTTCCGTCGTTTTGTCCGGACTGCTGATGATCGGCATCTTCACGCTGTTCAACCGGTTGAAACGTCCAAAGCTCGGCACGTCGTTTGAACCGTCCCGTTTCGCGGCGTTTCAAGCCACGCATGCGACGACGAGCACGTTCGATTTGGCCTATATGAACGACAAGCTCGTCTATTATGGGCCGGACGACGAGGCGTGTCTTTTGTTCGCCGTATCCGGCAATCACGCCATCGTTCTCGGGGATGTGCAAGGAGCGCGAGACGCCGCGTCACACCTGTTGCTCGCCTTTATCGAAGAGACGGACCGGCTCGGCTATATCCCGCTCTTTTATCAAGTCACCCCGGACTGGATGCCGCGCCTGCACGACGCCGGGTTCACATTCTTCAAGCTCGGTGAAGAGGCGACGGTCGATGTTGCCACGTTCTCGCTCACTGGCAAAAAGCGTGCCAACATGCGCTCGCTCCACAACCAATTTACGAAGCGAGGCTATACGGCTGACATCGTCATGAATCCGTCTTCCGAGCTGATTGCGTCATTGCGCGGCATCTCGGAAGACTGGCTCGGTAATCGAAGTGAGAAAGGGTTCTCGCTCGGGTTCTTTCATGAACAGGCGCTCGCGCACTATCCGCTGGCGCTCCTCCGGGATGAGACGGGTGCTGTCGTCGCCTTCATCACCTTGCTGCGGGGCCGCGACACCGTCTCCATCGATTTGATGCGCTCTGGGGCTGACGCTCCGCCCGGCTCGATTGAAGTGCTGATTCTGCACGTGATCGAGTGGGCACGGGCCAACAACTACGCCCATGTCGGCCTCGGCATGGCGCCGCTCGCCTCAGTCGGGGAGCAACCGTTCGCGTACTGGCCGGAGCGGATTGCGGCCGATATTTTCGAGAACATCAGTTACATCTATCCGTTCAGTGGGCTCCGTCAGTTCAAACGCAAGTTCACACCGACGTGGGACGCGAGATATTTGGCCATCCGCAAGCGTCGGAAATTGCTTCCGTCCTTGCTGCGAACGGCGCGGTTGATTAGCCGAAAAAAAGTTCAATGACAGGAGAAAGGAGCGTCTCGACGTAATCGAGGCGCTCCTTTTGTTCAGTTATTTCGTTGTCACACTAACATTATCAATCGTCACATCGTGTGCACCGAGCGGCGAGCCGTCCGTGCGGCCGAGCAAGAACTTCATGGCTGTCATGTCCGTCTGGCCCATCGTGAGCTCGAACTCGTACGACTTCGTCTCAGGAGTAACTTGGACGATTTCGCTCAAGTAACGCGTGTACGCAGCGTTCTCAATCGTCACTTCCATGTTGCGGGCTACTGTTGATTTGGCATCAAAGCGCACGACGTACGTTTGACCTGCATGCAACTCGAGACCGCCCTGTTCCATGAGCACGCTCCACGGCTCGGTTCCTTCTTTTCATAGCTATAGATGGCGCCCCACTGTTTGCGCATCGAAAACAATAGCGAAATCATCGATTCATAATACGGGATGAACGTTCCTTCTTGAATTCGCTCAAGAATCGTCGCCTCATCCGCCCACTGCACGGCCTGTACTTCCGATTCTTGAAGCGTCAGGCTATCCAAATCGACTTCTGTCTCGACGAGGTAGATGTCGTCGAAGCCTTCGTCAAAATTGACCGTCAAATGCGGTCGTGTTTGGGCTAAGTCGAGCTTCAGCCCAATCTCTTCTTCAAGTTCGCGCATCGCCGCCTGTTGGCTCGTATCACCGACCGTGGCACTGCCCCCGACCGTGATGTCCCACATGTTCGCCCAACCGTCCTTGAACGGCTGGCGTTGCTGAATCAACATCTGTCCGTCTTTGTTGAAAATGCAGACGTGAATGACGAGATGATAATCATCTGTCTCTAGGCGGGTGCCCCGTTGCCACGTCCGCCCTGTCTTCTTGCGGTCCACATCATACACATCCCAAAACTCCATCGTTCCATCCCCTTTATGTTGCCGCGCTAGCACCTGCAGCTTGGTCTGCCTTCGCACAATCGATTGCGACGACGATTGAGATGAGCATGTGCTCCATTGTCTCGTCCATCACTTGAATCTCGTAACTATCGCCCCATGATAGCCATTTCTTTTGGACGCTGCCGATGACTTGACCGTTCTGCATCACTTGGAAGTCCATGTCCCACCAGTTGCCTTGCACATCGATTCCGGCCGCATCAATCGTATATCGCGGCTTGAATAACGTAAACTCTTTCGAAATCGTGACCGTCTCTTGGCCTTCGACATCAACATAGAACTTCGGCAAGAAACTGAACGTCTTTTTCGTGATGGTCGTAATCTCATGCCCTTCTTTGTCTGAGATCGTGAACGACTTCGGCAGCTTCATGAAGCTCCCTTCGACGAAGTACCGATCGTTCTCATCCGCATCTTTGATCGTGAAACGTCCGCGCAGGCTGAAAACCTTTTGTTTCATGTAGAGCGTGTTCATCGTCATCCCTCCGATTTGGTCGTGATACCATGTATACGAGTATTTACCCAACTATGGTTCAGTTCATTGTATTTTTCTGTGCTGATCGTTGAGAGGAGTTTTTATGAACAGTCAAGTTTCAATCGAAGTGGATCTCGACTCTTTAACTTATGAGACACACATCATCGGCAATATTGCCTTCGTCATCGATGCTTATGCTTATTTCCCGGGACAAGGATGGTCTGATTTCGTCGCCGTCGTCTTGAACTGGTGGATTCCTAATGCCCGCGCCCTCTTATTCGCACCATTGCATGAGACATACTCGTTTCAATTCATGGACGGCCCGATCCGGATAGCCGCTAAAAAGGTGACCGCCACAGAAGTTGAGCTCACTTTTGTAGAAGATGTTCATTCTAAGACGCCTGTGGGGACTGTATCGCTTGAGGAATTGAAAGATGCCCTCATCAAAGCGACACGTCAGTTCATCAATGCCGTGGATCGACTCGGCTGGAGAAACGAGGACGTCGAGACGTTACGACACGCAATCAAAGTGCTACATACAAGCTAAATCTAACCAAAAAGACGACGCGGCAACTGTCCGCGTCGTCTATAAATCCGATTTTATTATTTGATTTTTCCACGGTTTTCTAACAACTCAAAAATGCGCGCGGCTTGATCCGTGTTATCGATCATGCCCGTGAATTGCTCTTTTTGAGGACCGTACGCATAGACCGGCACGTCGTCCCCGGTATGACCGTCCGTCGTCCAACCAGTCCCTGAGCGGACGTCGAAGATTTTTTCAATCGCATTGTCAATCTTCGTCACGTCTTTCGTTTCGGCAGCTTGCTGGACCGATTTGATTTCCGCATCCGTCAAGTCGAGGTCGATCCATTCGTTCAAGACGGCTTCGACGTCTTTTCCTAACTCGATTTGTTTCGCCATGAAGTCCGGCGTGCGTTTCGCGGCTTGGATTGGAGCCGCATCCCAGTTATAGTTGCCGTCCGAGCCAATCGAGAAGCCGCCGGTCGAATGGTCGGCCGTGACGATGACCAACGTCTCTCCGTTCTCTTTCGCGAACTCCTCGACTTCCTTGAACGCATTCTCGAAGTCTTTCATCTCACTCATCGCGCCGACAACATCGTTGTCATGACCGGCCCAGTCGATTTGACTGCCTTCGACCATCAAGAAGAATCCATCTTCGTCGTCCTCTAAGCGGTCGAGCGCCGACATCGTCATGTCGGCCAAGCTCGGTTGGCTGTCGTCCCGGTCGATCATCTTATCGAGTCCGACCTCGGCGAACAGACCGAGCACTTGTTGATTGTCGTCCTGCTTCATCTCTTCCGCCGATTTTACATAGCTATATCCATCTTGTTGGAACTGTTTCGCGATATTGCGGTCCGAGCGTTCGAAGAAGTCGGTCCCGCCGCCTAGCATGACGTCGATTTTATGTTCCCCATTAATCAACTCATCATAATAATCGTTGGCGATCGCGTTCTCACTCTTGCGTTCTTCTTCGTGGGCACCGTACGAGGCCGGTGTCGCGTGTGTGATTTCCGACGTTGCGATGATCCCGGTCGACATGCCGTTCTCTTTCGCCTGCTCGAGGACCGTTTTCACGTCCGACTTGTCGTTGTCGACCGCGATGGCATTGTTGTACGTCTTGACACCGGCGCTCATCGCTGTGGCCGCTGCTGCTGAGTCCGTCACGTTCTCGGCCTCATCCTCTGGATACGTCGACTGCAAGCCGACCAAGTGTGGATCGAACGCCGTCTGTGGCATGTCCACTCCTTCTGTGTCGTTCATGTAGCGTAGCGCCGTCGTATATGGAACGCCCATCCCGTCCCCAATCATGAAGATGACGTTTTTCGCTTTGCCGTTCTTGCCTTCCTTCGCCTGTACCTCTGTCTCGTTTTGTTGCATCCCGACAAGTCCGCCGATTGCGAGCGTCGACACGACGGCCAACGGAATCACTTTTTTCATCGATTTCTTCATTTCCTTAGTCCCTCCCGAATATGTACTGCTTGTGCTGACTTTTGTAGACTAAAGGATTTTTGTTAAGAAGCTTTTTCAACACCGAGTCAATCCTGTATAGGTTTTGTAAAGACGACAAAAAAGAATCGACGCATGGTCGATTCTCTGTTCACTCTTTCAACGCCGTTTCGACGAACGTCATCAAGGCGTCCAAATTGGTCATGTTCTCGTTGCATGAGGCACTGTCTGTACAAATATACGTCCCAATCGCTTTATAATAGTCAGGATTTTTCGCTTGTTTCGCTTTTGTGATGGTGACACAGTACGAGACTTCTGCAAACTGGTTACAGAAGGCGCAAATATTTTTCTTCGCGTTCGAGCTTGCCTTGAGCTCGATTCCCATGAGCTGATGATCCTTCTCGCAAACGATATATTTCCGATTGGAACGTAAGTCGTTCCAGCTCATGTAGGACATCCGATTCACATTAAAACTCACTGCGTCCGGAAGCCTTAGCTTTTTCTGTTTGGGAAACATTTTTTTCACTTGTAGTTCCGTAACTTGAGGGAATGACCGGACATGAGGTCTTAACCCTTCTATGAAAACGTCATACGATTCATCTGTCTTTAAATTGGATACGTCCATCATCGCAAGCTGAGATGGCGTCGCATCTGGAAACAGATATGCGATTTTAGCATTAGCCAAATCGATGACGGCTTGTAATACGGAAGCCGGTAAGCTTTTCTTTCGACTATCTCGAATGATTTCGACTTGTTCTCGAATGAAGTTGAATTGGTGGTTTTCCATAAAACGCTCTGACATGTTCAGTCATCCTTTCTCCATCCTGACTTCTTTTAGTGTAAAGGATTTTGCAAGACAAGATTGCACCGACTTCCAGTTAGAACTGTTTTATACAAAAAACGGCACAATCGCAACTATGCGTTGTGCCGTTGATTAATTTGAAGAGTAAACGATTTTTCGAATGGTCGTGACGGCCAAATGGTATTCAGCCGCCAACTGGTCAACCCGAGTCCCCTTCGCATAGGATGTTCGAATCGCTTCATTCCGCTGTTCAAGCAGCTGTTTGCCACCACTGACTGTTCCCCAGCGCTTCTTTTCTTGACAGGTCCGGGGGACGTAAAGCGTCTCCCCTTGGACGTATCGTTGAACTTCCTGAAGCAACTTCTCCGGAAGAATCTGTTGCGCATTTACGTACTTCATATCTGCTCGCTCCTTATAGAAAATCCGACAATAAGGAAGCAAAGCCATTGTTGTAAAAGATTACCTAGCGATCAAATAAACCGTTCTGCCCCATGCAAACGATCGCCCTTGTGACAACTGGCTTTGCATGAGTGATTGAAGACTTAGAAAATCTCAAACGATTTTCCACGTATATGCGCCCCCCTTTCAAATCACAAGATGTTGACCTCATTATACAAAATATCTCGTGATGTTTGAAAGACAGGCGAACATATACGATGAAGAGCTCTTGTTGGTCATCCGTTTTTCATGCTGAACGAGTCGACGAGCGTGAACGTGATGTCTTTCACGTCGAGACCGCCGAGTGCGAAGTAGAGCTGCAAGTAGTTGTGCTGGTTCAAGAAGAACACTTGCTTCGTCTGCGTCACCCATTCCCCGTCCGTCCCGTTGAACGTGAACGTCGGGCCCGGGATGTTGTTGGCGAACAACGTGACCGGCATCTGGGCAAGTTCACCCGCGTCCGATTTCGCCGTGATCGTCACGTCGTACGTGCCCGTCTCATCGACCGAGACGGCAAAGACGTGCGTATTCCCTGTCGATGTGTCGGCGTCACTCAGGCTGACAGCTTCACCGCTCTCAAGATGGCGATACGTCACATCGAAGTCGATGGCCTGTCCGGCTTCCTCGTCGAGACCGATCACCTCGACCGTGCCGTCGTGAATGCCGAGCTCGCGTTCCATCGCCGGTGACTGTAAGACGAAACGACAGATGTTCGCCGCGCTCCGGAGTAGTTCACCACGAGTGAGCAAGCCCTCAGCGAGTGCCGCGCCCGTGTTGTCATCGAACGAGTTCGTGTCCGGACGGTCGACGACCATATACAAGTCGTTTTGCGACTGAACCATCGCCGCCGTGTTCTGACGGTTCGCCGGCTCGTCTTCATGGTGGTTCACTTTCGCCCACCAGTCGGTCATGACGATGCCGTCAAAGCCCCACTCGTCACGGAGGATGCGCGTGTTCTGGTCGTATAATCCGGCCGTCCAGACGCCGTTGACGGCGCCATACGTCGTCATGATTGATGTGGCTTTACCTTCTTTGACGGCCATCTCGAACCCTTTCAAGTAAATCTCACGCAGCGCCCGCTCCGAGACGATGGAGTCGATATCGTGACGGTGCGCCTCTTGGTTGTTGGCGCTGAAGTGCTTGAGCGTTCCTGTCACACCGACGCGATGCATCCCGTTCAATTGGGCGATCGCCATCTTGCCGGTTACATGCGGGTCTTCCGAGAAGTACTCGAAGTTCCGGCCGTTGAGCGGGTTGCGGTGAATGTTCATCCCAGGTCCGAGCAGCGTATCGACGCGATTTTTCCGCATCTCGAGTCCGGTCATCTCGAACAGGTCTTCCACCAATTGGACGTTGAACGTCGAAGCGAGGAGCGCCCCGTTCGGAAGAGCGAACGCCTTCGTCCCGATGTCCATCCGGATACCGGACGGACCGTCCGCGCAACATGCCGCTGGAATGCCGAGTTCGTTCAAGCGGTCCGATACGCCACCGAACGCGGCGGCCGTCCCCGGCGTCACGCGCGGCGAGTTCATCCCTTGTCCCCGGACGATGCAGGCGAGATCCTCATCCGTCAATTGATCGAGGAACGCATCGAGCTCGACCTTGCCCGCATAAACGTCCTTCAGTGTGAAGCCGTTGTCACCGGCGTAGTCGCGCGTGACCGGACGTTCGGCGAGGTAGCGCGCCTCGACATCGACCGCTCGGAGCGGCGTCGGCACATACTCGACCAAATAGCCATGCTCGCCGACGACCGGCTTGATCCGGTCGAACGGAGTGACCGGGACCATGTTCTCGCTGAGCGTCTCGACAAGTTGTTGGGATGCCACTTCATACGCGAACACCGGTCGTGCCGAGCGCACGTCGGTCCCGAGGTGAAGCTCATATGCGCCGGCCTCGAGAACGAAGCTTGACGCGTGCCCGGTCGCGCCGTTGTCGTCATAGCTCGCGAAGTCCGTGACCGGGACGCTGAGTGTGAGTGTCGTCCGTTCCCCCGGTGCGAGTGTGTCCGTTTTATCGAAGGCGACGAGTGCACGTGCCGGGTTGCCGAGCATGCCTTGCGGCTTCTCGACGTAGAGCTGGACGACTTCTTTTCCGTCAACGGCGCCCGTGTTCGTCACATCGACGGTCACCGTGATCACGCCGTCCTGTTCGCTCGCCGTCGCGACGTCGGTCGTGAACGTCGTGTATGACAAGCCGAAGCCGAACGGATAGAGCACCGCGTCCTTGGCGAACGTCTCGAAATAGCGGTAGCCGACATAGATGTCTTCTTGATAGATCCCTTTGTCGGCATGTCCGAAGTTTTTCGTCGACGGATAGTCCTCAATCGATTTGGCAATCGTATCGGTCAACTTCCCAGATGGCGTGACCGCGCCCGTCAACACGTCGACGAGTCCGGTTCCACCCTCCAGTCCGCCTTGCCACGCATAGAGGATCGCGCTCGGTTGAGACGCCCAGTCCATGTCGATGATATTGCCGACGTTCAAGATGACCGCTGTCTTCGTGAACGTCTTCGATACTTTCTCAATCAACGCCCGTTCGATGTCCGTCAGCAAGTAACTGCCCGGGTCGGCCGTATTGTCCCGGTCTTCCCCCGCTGTGCGCCCGATAAAGATGAGGGCCACGTCCGACTGCTCCGCCGCTTCTTTGACGAGTTCATCCGTCACCGCCATCTCAGGCTGTGACCACGGTTCGCCGGCCCAGCCGACGCCTTGGTCGAACGGGTTCGCCTCGACCCACGTCTCGTACGTCTTGAGAAGCGAGTCGTTCAACTGAATCCCTTCTGTCGCCTGAAGCGCCTCGAGCGGACTCGTCACGTGCGAGACGTTGACCATCCCACCTGAACCCGTGCCGCTCTTATAGTAGTTGAATTGACTCCGTCCGAAGACAGAGACGGTCGTCCCATGTTGGAGCGGAAGCGTCGCCTGCTCGTTCTTTAACAGGACGGCCCCTTCCGCGACGGCTGTCCGTGCCAATTGTTTATATGTATCCCAGTTCAATGTGTAAGTTTTCATCATGTCATCTCCTTCATTCCGTTTGCGATTTCGGTCATGCAGTCTTCGGCTTGCGGGAAGTCGCCGAGCTTGTCCATAAAGGCGTGGTCCATCCCGCAGTATTGAATCAATCGTGTCTTCACACCGGCGCGCGCCAGTTTCCGTGCATACGCCTCGCCTTCAAGGCGCAGATAGTCGTACTCGGCCGTGATGAGGAGCGCTGGCGGAAGACCCGCCACATCCTCAGCGAACAACGGGGAGACGAGCGGGTCGGTCAGCTCGGTCTTGCCTTGTAAGTACACATGGTTGAGCAAACCGTCCGAATCACCGAGCGCCATGATGACGCCACGAATCAAGTCGTGGTGTTGCTTGATCTCATAGTCGTCGAGTCTCCATTCATAATCGTCTGTCGGGATCGATCCTAGATTGACGACCGGATAGACGAGCGCTTGATAGTGAATCCGATTCAACCCTTTCGAGCGCTCGAGCAGACAACAGGCCGTCGCCAAGTTCCCACCGGCACTGTCGCCCGCGACCGCGAGGCGATCCTGCAACACGTTCAATTCGTCGGCCTGCTCGTATACCCATTCGACCGCCTGATAACAGTCGTTCAATCCGGCCGGAAACGGATGCTCCGGCGCGAGCCGGTAGTCGACCGAGACGACGAGGGCGTTCGCTTTCTCCGCCAGTAACTTACACGGGTTCTCGACCGTATCGAGCGTCCCGCCGAAGAACCCGCCGCCGTGGAAGAATACGATGGCCGGTAACGCCTCTTCCGTGCGCGGCCGATACAGGCGTGCCGGGATGTCACCGTCAGCGCTCGGAATCATGACGTGGTCTGTCGTGATGTCCATCGTCGTCACATCCCGGTTCGGCCAGCCCATGCTGGCACGGGCAGACGCCAAGTCGAATGACGTCTCTGGCTCGGCTGCGGCATAGCCCTTGATGACGGCCAACACGCGCGGGTCCAAATCCCCGCTGACATCCGAATCGGGAATCGGTTTGATGATTGTCTCGATGCCGTCATGTAAGACGATGTTTCTCATTTGGCCCAGTGTTGTGACGAGCATATCCTGCTTATTTTCCATGATTCATCTTCACCCTCTCTTATACCCATATATAAATATTACAAGGTGGTAGTTGCACCCACCTTCTACCCATGCTACGTTTGAACGTAGATGAGTTAAGGAGCGTGTTCTGTAATGTCTCAATGTGTACGTTGTCAAAAAAATCGTGAATGTGTTCAAACTGATGAATTTGGTCACTTCGGCGATCCAGTTAAATCGTATTGTGCCGAATGTTTCGTTCATGAGGTGAAATCCGGTTTTCACCGGTACGAAATCGGTGAGTGTACGGCTTGCCAGCAATCCCTTGTTCTACAATATGATGATGAAGAAACGTTTTCGCTCGCCCAAGAAGAAGGTTTGGTCCATTACGTCTGTCCGGAACTTAAGGCAGCTTTTCTTCAACAAAACGAAACGGATATTGAACGATTGTGGGATTCACACGATGAACTCATTTTGTATATCATCCAGCCTAATCCGATGGAGCCGGACTTTGGCTGAACCACTTCGATTCGCTTTCCTTCATGGATTCGGTCTATAATGGACTGTATTCAAATATGCTATTGAAATTTTCTAAAGCAGAAGTTTTCACTAAAGAATGAGGTTAACTATGAGTAAACAACAATTTTCTGACTATCGCCTAAGCGAAGATATCCAACGCGCACTAGGCATCATGAAATACGAATCACCGACCGAAGTCCAACAGAAAGTCATCCCGCTCGCACTTGAGCGCAAAGACTTGGTCGTCAAAGCCCAGACCGGCAGCGGGAAGACGGCAGCGTTCGGGATTCCGGTAACGGAACTCATCGAATGGGAAGAGAACAAGCCGCAAGTGCTGATTCTCACACCGACGCGCGAACTCGCCGTCCAAGTCCGTGAGGATATGACGAACATCGGTCGTTTCAAACGCATCAAGGCGACTGCCGTCTACGGGAAAGAACCGTTCTCGAAACAACGTGAAGAATTGAAGCAGAAGACGCACATCGTCGTCGGGACACCGGGACGCGTCATGGACCACATCGAACGGGAGACGCTCGTCCTCGATAAAATCGATTACTTGATTATCGATGAGGCCGACGAGATGTTGAACCGTGGCTTCCTCGCTGACGTCGAGGCGATTCTTCAAGAATTGCCACGCGACCGTGTGACGATGGTATTCTCGGCGACGTTCCCGAACGACATCGAGCGCTTGTGCCAAAAGCACATGAACGAACCTGTCCGTGTCGCCATCGAATCGAGCGGTGTCACCGCCTCGACGATCGAACACGGCTTGATTGAAGTGCGCCGCGAAGACAAGCTCGCCGTGCTGAAAGATGTGACGGTCGTCGAGAATCCGGACAGCTGCCTCATCTTCTGTCGGACGAAAGAACATGTCGACACGGTTTACACCGAGCTCGATCAGGCCGGTTACTCGTGCGAACGCCTCCACGGTGGCCTTGAGCAAGAAGACCGTTTCGCCGTCATGGAAGGGTTCAAGATGGGCAACTTCCGTTATCTCGTCGCGACCGACGTCGCAGCACGTGGAATCGACGTCGATAACGTCAACCTCGTCATCAACTATGACGTGCCGATGGAAAAAGAGAGCTACGTGCACCGGACCGGACGCACAGGCCGTGCCGGCAACGCCGGAAAAGCGATCACGCTCGCGACGCCGCATGAAGGCAAGTTCGTTCGCGCCATCGAAGCGTTCATCAAGTTCGATATCCCGGAGATGGATGCACCGACTGAAAGAGAAGTCGCGCGCAACCAAGCCGCGTTCGAAGAGAAGTTGAGCGGTCGACGTGTCGTTCGCAACAACAAGACGGCCCGGATCAACCAAGACATCATGAAGCTTCACTTCAGCGGCGGGAAGAAGAAAAAACTCCGCGCCGTCGACTTCGTCGGTACAATCGCCAAAATTCCTGGCGTGTCGGCTGACGATATCGGCATCATCACGATCAACGACCAGATGACGTACGTCGACATTTTGAACGGCAAAGGCTCACTCGTCCTTCAGGCGATGGAATCGACACCGATTAAAGGTAAAAAGCTAAAAGTTAGTAAAGCCCATAAATAAACAATCCAGGTTTCGGAGAGGAAGATCTCTCCGGGCCTTTTTTGTGTTTAACCAACATTACCGAAAGCGCTTTCGGAAACATTTAAAAAAATAAGACTTATGGAGAGAACGCTTTCAAGAGCATCATACCGATAACCGTTCCGAAATTCAACTATCCTCACGTGATTGACAAAAAAAGGCTCAGACGATTGTCTGAACCTCAGTCTTCCAAATGAAGAAAATCAATCTTGTCCTCTCGAAGCGAACGATGTCTCGACAGGAGGACAGCAAGGGCGGTCATCCGCTTAGAGTCAGTCCAACAGTTCTTCTGAAATAAGCTTGAATCCTTCGATTTCCGTGTCTTCTTCTAGTTCAATCAACAGGCAACGTTTCCCTTTCACGTTCACTTGTCTCACGTACTTCAAGTCTTGCGGGCTGATTGAGATATTGGCGACTTTCGTATTGATTTTAATCGATTTCGACGTGTATTTCGGGACGACGCTGCTCGCCTTCATCTCATATTGGCGGTCGTCGACGACTTGTTGGAACGCCTGCTCGACCTTCTCCGTCGTCACGTCCTCGACACCACTCGCTTTCAAGACGATTTCGACAGTGCGGGCGTCAATCATCGGCACGCTCTCTTCCTCGTCCTCACGCTCCGCTTCGGCGAGGATCATTTGGTTGATTTCATCGTAAACGGTAGCGAGCGTCCCCACGTTCACTTCTTCGCCGATGACGGTTTTGACGACTTCCTCGAACATCGCCTTCTCCTCGACCGCCGTCACAATCTCGGTCCCGTTCAAGACGTTCTCGATAAAGCCAAAGTCCGGTTGATGAGCCTTTTGCGCGGCGTACAAGATATGGTTGACGTCGGCCGCGTTGTCCGTGAAGCACGGGAACATGAAACCACCAATCGGGGCATCGAGTTTGATGACCGGATTGATGAAGATATTCGACTTGAACTCCCGCTCGATATAATCGAACACGAGCGACTGTTTCGGGAGCTCGGTCTGGTTGATGCTACATAGGATGAATCGTGACGTCCATACCTCGTCACGCATATCGATTTCCGTCTCCTCCGAGTGACGGCGTGTCGGCTTATTGTATTTGAAGCGAATGAACGTGACGACCATATCTTTCTCAAACGGTGCCTCCTGGACCATCTTGAGCGCGATCCGCTGCATCATACCGGCCCACTCTTCGATCTCGTCGGTCCGAAGCGCCTCATACAACAACGTCTGCGTATGGTCGGTCTGGCCCGGCTCCGGATGTTGAAACTTCACTTCGAATAGCTTCTCGTCGATTTTGCCGCCGAGCACTTTCTTGAAGTTGGCGAGAAACAGCTCTTGGTGCTCCTGCTCGACAAACGGGAACGAGCGTAACTCCTCGTAAAAAATCTCGTTGCTGTCTTGGCGAATATAAATATTATAAATGTCAGCGATTTTGACCGCTTCCGCATTCAACTTGAAATGCTTGCGGATTGCCGCGATGTCTTTTTGATTCATTCATCCCAACTCCTTCGTCCTTTACTACAAACCGCCTTCATTATACCAATAGTTGGTGCCTGCGCGTATGCCGATAGTGCTAAAGCCGGGACGTCTGATGTCATGTATCATGTCCCTGACCTCAACTTTTATAATCTTTGGATTCATTTTTTGTAAATTTGCGTATTTCTCACTTCCTTGCCATGTATAGTCGATGTGCATCGTGCGTTTACGATGCGCGTCGTTCAGTCGTCATACATAATAGGAGGCACAAACATGCTTAAAAAATGCATCAGTTCTTTATTCACGATCATCTTGGTCGCCACGTCGCTCCACTTCACGACGCCGACCGCCTCGGCACTCCCGCCCAATATTCCATCGAAATCGAGTGCGCTCACGAAGTTGAACGCGTTGACCGTTAAAACTGAAGGAACGATGACCGGCTATAGCCGTGACCTGTTCCCGCACTGGAGCGGACAAGGGAACGGCTGCGACACGCGTCAAGTCGTCTTGAAACGCGACGCCGATTCGTACGTCGGTGACTGTCCGGTCACATCAGGGTCATGGTACAGTTACTATGACGGCATCACGTTCACGTCACCATCTGATTTGGATATCGACCACGTCGTACCGTTGGCCGAAGCGTGGCGTTCAGGTGCCAACAGCTGGACGACGACGAAACGTCAAAGCTTCGCCAACGATTTGACCGGACCACAGCTGATTGCCGTCTCGGCCAGCTCGAACCGTTCAAAAGGGGACCAAGACCCGTCAACATGGCAACCGACACGCACCGGTGCACGTTGCGCTTATGCGAAGATGTGGGTCGAGACGAAGAGCCGCTGGGGTCTCAGCCTCCAATCTACAGAAAAGACGGCCCTTCAAACGGCCATCAATGCTTGCGTCTATTGATTCAGAAAGGAGTCTACGATGAACCAGCAATCTTCAGTATTTAAAGCCACTCACGGCGTCATGACCGAGGAAGTCGGCGTCATCAGTGGAGATCTTGAATTACGGACGACATGCCAGGAAGACGGCACGCTCGAGCTCGCCATCACGTACGTCGGCGCGGCCGAGTGGTACACATTGCCCGGGAAAGACTACAAACTGCATGACGTGCGCGACCACGAGGTCGTGCATCGCTTGCTCGTGAACGTCCTCGTGCGGGCATAACAAATGAGCCGACACGGCATCGTGTCGGCTCATTGTTTGTACTTCTCTAATAATGTCTTCGGGATATGGCAGTAATCGTCCGGACATCGCTCAAGCCGGTCTTGATGCTCATCCGCGCTTCGGACGTAGTTCGTGAGCGGCAATACCTCGACCGCGATTCGGTCCGCATCGCTTCGGTTGTCGATCAATGTGCGTGCGACTTTCAAATGGCGTGGGTCTGCACTATAGACGCCGGTCCGATACTTTTCGCCGACATCTTCGCCTTGGCGATTGACGCTATACGGGTCGATGATTTCAAATAAGTAATTCATCAACTCCTTCATCGTGACGACGCTCGGATCGAACGTCGTTTTGACGCATTCGGCGTAGCCGTCATATGCTCCGTCAAGCGTATCCGTCGCCCCGTTCGCCCGTCCGGCCTCTGTTTCGATGACACCGGGTAACGTCTTGATGAACGCTTGGACGCCCCAGAGGCAGCCACCTGCTAAATAAACGGTTTCGATCAGTCTCACTCCTTGTCTGTCAGGTTTAGGTAATTCTAGTTATACTATCGTTATACATGATTATATCCAAAAAGGAGCACCATTTTGAAAACAATCAGACTCGCTCTTCTTCTATCCGCAGCACTCCATGTGATTTATGTTGTCGCCACGTTCGGAATCGGCTTCATCCGCACGCTCAATTATGAACCCGACATCATCGCCGAGGCGGATAACGTCACCATGCTTCAAAACGAGGTGACCCTCGGGACGACTGGGTCGCCATTGATCTACGTCTTCACATGGATTGGTCTTGCCGTCCTTCTGGCGCTTGGGATGTTCACCGCTCAACGGATTCGCCAAACGCGTTAACCAAGAATACATGCGTTACACGGTTACAGATGCCACTTTAGGAGGGATATCGTTTGAATCTTATTCAGCAAATCAGACAAATCTACGTACCGGTGCACGACTTGGATCGCGCGGTACGTTTCTACCGGGACACGCTTCAACTTCCGCTCTTATTCCAAACAGGCAGCCTCGCCTTTCTAGAATGCAACGGCGTTCGGCTCATGTTGTCGCGTCCCGAGAATGAAGATTTTGCAAAAGCGAGCTCCGTGCTATATCTCCAAGTGAACAACATCACTGAGGCGTATGAACAGCTTTTGGCGAAAGATGTTCAGTTTATCGACCAGCCGCACCTCGTCGCGAAAATGAAGAACCTCGAGACATGGATGGCTTTTTTCAAAGACTCCGAGGGTAACACGCATGCGTTGATGAACGAGATTGTTTCGTAATAGGAGCAATACGAAAAAGGAAATCTACGCTGCTGTAGATTTCCTTTTCTTATAGATAGCCAAGTCGTTTCAAATCCTCATAGACGAGAGAAGATAGGAGCGTTCTCCCCTTCCCGTTCAAATGGTCTGGATTGTGAAAGTACTCGCGCTGATGGATGAACCGTTCGTCATCCATATAGTTTAAGAACGGGACGTCCAACTCGAGCGCGGCCAGATGTTGATAAACGAGTCGGTCCATGACCGCTTGATCAAAATAGGCGTTGTAGGATGCGTGGACCGGCTCCATCGCCAACACGACGCGATAGTCTTTCGCCTGACAATACGCGATGATTTCTTTCAATCGTTCCATATTCTGCTCGATGTCACGATTCTCCACAGCCTGTTTATACTGCGCTTCGACCATCTCGTATTTTCGTTCCGAATAATTCTGGCCATTGTTCACCCACGGTTTATGAGACTCCCATCTGAAATCGCGAATCTCTCGTGACAGCGCCGTATACACGCTCCCACTGTTCAATGCAGGAATTGACGTGTACGTATAGTAATCAAACGTACTGACCGGTTCGATATCTTCCCGTTCCAACACCTGATAATAGTTTTCTTTCCGGGCAATCTCCGCATTGCTGAACGTGATTTGCGAGAGCGAGACGATGACGACCCCACCCGGACGCAGATGTTCGTCGTACTGTTTCAACATCTTCAAGTCGTATTCAATCGTTTGGCTCGGCAACGCTAAATCGAGATGCGACAGACCGAGCGGTTTGAACGCATAGCCGAACATCGCGTGAGACGTACCTAGGTTGATGATATCCAACGAGGACGGGTTGTCTTGGAACGCCAACACGCCGCGGTTGTTATTGTACGCCCACGACTGTTTGACAAAGTCGTTGAGCGGAATCAATAAGAGCGCAACGATGATCAACACCACTGAAATTTTCATCCATACACTTCTCATAGCCATTCCTTTCACTTAGAACCCACCATAAATGAACCCTTCACTCGACACGCCGAACACCAAGACCGACACAATCACGAACAGTTGAATCGCCACGTTCGTGAGAGCCGAACGCTCGGACAGCCAGTCCCAAGCCGAACCTTTCGTCCGTTCGATATACTGAAACACCTGAACTGTCGTAAAGAAGAAGAGGAACACGAGTAAATCGAGTAACGAAAATAATTCAAGTGCCTGCAGCATTTCAACCGGTGCCCATGACGAAGGTGTCACATACAACCGAGCATGGTGAAACGCTTGGGCGACCGAGTCAGATACGAAAAAGACGCGCGAGAAACAGACCAACTGGAACGTGACCGCAATCTTCAGCCATTTATGAAGCTCGGGCGTCCGGTCCAATCGAACGAAGGACGCCATCTGTTCCCGCTGATGTTTCGTCGCATCCCCGAACACGCGGTACATACCATGAATCAGACCCCATAAGACGAAACTCCAGGCGGCCCCGTGCCAGATGCCGCTCACCAAAAATGTGATGATGATGGCGACATAGATTTGATGTCGTTTCTTTTTCCCTTTGCATAGCGGGATAAAGATATAATCTCGGAGCCACGTCGACAGCGAGATGTGCCATCGGTTCCAAAAGTCGGCGATTGATACCGCGAAATGAGGCTGTCGGAAATTCTCCGTCAACTTGATGCCAAATAGTCTCGCTGTCCCGATGGCGATATCGCTGCAAGCTGAAAAGTCTGCATACAATTGAAGCGAGAACAGCATCGTCCCGAGCACGATCTCGGAGCCGGTCGGGTCTGGCTGACTGAACACGCTCGCGACCATCGGCGCCAACCGGTCGGCGATGAGCGTCTTCTTGAAGAAGCCCCAGGCAATCCGCTTCATTCCATAGCTGACATGTTCATAGTCGAACCGTTGCTCCGCTTTAAATTGAGGTAGCAACTTCTTGGCTCGCTCGATCGGTCCCGCCACGAGCTGCGGGAAGAAGGCAAAGTAAATCGAGAAATAGCCATAATGGCGCTCGGCTTTCAGCTTTCCGCGATATAGATCAACGAGATAACTGATGGCCTGGAACGTATAAAACGAAATCGCCAGCGGCAAGACGATGTCTCGATACGGGATGTCATAGTTCCAACCCAGCGATGTCGCCATGGTGCGAAACGAGTCGTTCACGAAGTTAAAGTATTTGAACCAGCCGAGGAACAATACCAGCGTGGAGACGCCAATCATCATGAGGCGTTTCTTCTGTCGCTTCTCGTCTTGTCGTTCAATCAGGATTCCCGTGACGAACGTAAAGGCTGTGCTCACGAGCAACAACGGGATGAACTGGATACTGAGCGTCGCATAAAACAAATAGCTGGCCGCCAGTAACAGTACCCATCGGAAGCGATGCGGCACCACATAATATACCGCCACTAAAATGGCGAGAAACAGTAAAAACTCGATTGAAATAAACGTCATATCTTCACCTGATTATTCTAAACTTATACAGCTTTCAACAAAGGCTTCACTTGCACCCGCTTATTGGTTCAGGTGGTGACGAGCTCTCGTTTCGGTAATGCGGCATACAGAATTTTTCCAGATTCGTTCCGGGGAATGGCATCGATTTGTAGAATCGTGACCCCTCTTGTATGCATCATGTCCTTGATGACTTGTTTGATGGCGGGACGGTCATCGTGCAACGTGTACACGTACAGCTCATCATCCGTTCCCGTACAGACACACTCATGTCCGTGTGCTCGTAACAGGTCCTCCACTTCATCGAGGCTAATCCGGTTCCCATGCATCTTAATCATCCGCTCGATGCGGCCGACGATAAAGAAATAGCCGTCTTCATCCATATACGCCAAATCACCCGTCTGCAGGACGCCCTCGTTCTCATCTCCGCTCGCGAGATCGGATAACGCCTCGGCATACCCGAGCGACACGTTTACTCCCTGATACATCAACTCTCCGACGATGTTAGGCGCAGTGATCAGTTCACCTGTTTCCTTGCGAAGTGTCAATTCACCGCCTGGGATGGCGATACCGATGCTACCCGCCTTCTCCTGATTCTGGTCAGGAGGCAAATACGACATGCGGGCCGTCGCTTCCGTTTGACCGTACATCGTGAAAAACTGAATGCCTTTTCGTTCGCAGATGTCGGTAAACGCACTCGCTAAATCCGGATTCAATTTTCCTCCAGCTTGCGTCAGTTTCGTCAAACTCGGCAGCTCCATTGTCTCGAACTTGAGCCGGTGTAGCATCTCGTAGACGAACGGCACGCCGCCGAACGTCGTCACGTGCTGGTCGTGGCATAACTGCCAAAATTCCTTCTGCATGATTGACGCCTCCGTCACGACGATGGTCGCCCCGGACACGAGGTGGCTGTTGATAATCGATAGGCCGTACGAATAGTTCATCGGCAACGTCGTGATTGGACGGTCGTCTTCAGTGATAGTTAAGTACGACACGATCGATGCTGCGTTATGGAACAGGTTGCCGTAGCTGAGCCGTACCAGCTTCGGACTGCCCGTACTGCCGGACGTCGTCAACAGGAGCGCGAGCTCGTCATGAAGTTCATGCTCAATCACATGAGGACATTCAAATAGCGCATAGTCTCCATACTCGTAAGTCGTGTACATCTCCTGCGTTAATTGATTATGCTCCCGATTCGCCCAAATGTGCGTCGGTCGGTAGCGGTCAATTAAGTTCTGCAGCTGTTCCGAATGAATCGCTGCATCCAACAGGAGCGGCACGATGCGTCCGCGGAGGAACCCGACGTAGCCGAAGATTGACTCTTTATTGTTGGCACACAAACAAAAGACGAGCGTTCGATCGCCGACCTCACGCGCAATCGCGTCGGCCGCCTCAATCATCTCTTCGTAGGAATACGCACGATCCGCATAAATGGCGGTGCGTTCTCCATACTGACCAATCGTATCGAAGCGTTTCATTAACCGAAGTCCACACCCAAGCGTTTCAATAAGTCGATGCCGGATTGATACGTGTTGAAATCTGTGATCACATCGGAATCGAGATCGACGTCAAAAGCGTCCTCGAGCTCCGCAATCAATGTCATGTGGCCAATCGAATCCCACTCTTTCGTGACACCGAGCTTCATTTCTTCGAATGACGCGTCTGGCTCGACATCGAGTCCGTTGATAAAGGCTGTTTTATATAATTCAATATTGTTCATTGGATGAATTCTCCCCCATTTTAGATAATTGATAATGATAATCATTTGCTATGTGATTTTATCACATCACATTTTTCACGGCAATACGACATCAAAGAATGGGGCTACTCATTGAGAAAAACCGGCTATCGAAATTCGATGGCCTGGGCTAACCTAAATTTTTGAGACAATATAAAAACACCTTCGCAGTGGTACACTTTAAAAAAGTGCTAGCATCGGAGGTGTTTTTGCGT